>JBEKST010000013.1:0-20478 GCA_049516815.1 Bacteroidales bacterium
GGACGGAATTTGAGTCTCCCGGATACTCAGGTCTCTGGGGTTCATACCCGTTGATGTGAAAATGAAGGAAGGATTTATGGAATTAATCCTGGATAAAAATATTTTAATAAAAACCGGCATTTTAAAAATATTCCTTATATTTGTTAATTCAATAAAAAAAAACTACAATCAATTTTGAGTTAAATTACAATATAATAAGAAGTTACTTTTCTTTCAGAAAAAAAATTATATATTTCATTGAATATAATACTTTTTTTGTAAAATATTACTATTTTTGTCTTCTAGAAGCTATAAAGATATGAAAAGGTTACCCCTGAGAATTTTTTTAATTGCGCAATTAATTATTGTACCACTTTTCATAACAGGTATTTTTGCCGATCCTCCAGGACCTCCAGGGCCTGGACCCAGTCCGGTTGGTCCTGGACCTCCCGTTGGAGCGCCCATTGATGATGGGATTTGTATTTTGCTTGCCTTGGGTATAGCCTATGGATGCTATAAGATCTATGAGATCTGGAAAAAGAAAGCCGCTGCAAAAGAAAAAGAAACAATATAGATCTCGGGGAATTGGTGAATAATGCTATTTTGAATGAATTTTCGCTACATAACATCATAGTTCGGAATCATTATCTTTCTTAGGTTGGTACGTTTAAGATAGGTTTATTAACAAGTTATTTGACTTGTAGGTTGATTAATATTCATTTGTTAACAAAGATTAGTTTCTAAAAGAAATTATCTTTGTAACTCTTATTCAGTGGAAGTGAGAAAAAAATGACTAACTTTTTTTTACCTTCAATACGGAATTTCGGTTGGAATGTTTTTTTGTCAATAAAAATTGCAAAATACAATAAGATAATATCTGAATACTTAAAAGAAGTGTTTTGTTGTTTTATAAAAGATTTGTTTTTCTTTGCTGTTCCTAAATAATAGTTCTATGAGAAAGAAGTTTTACAAGTTATCCGGGATTATCCTTATCGGACTTCTATTCTATGGGTTTTCTGTCACTTCCATAGCTCAAACCGTTAATAACTCGGGAACGATCATCCTGGCGGGAAACCTGGAGAACCAGACTAGCTCACAAAGCAACCTTGGATCAGGCACATTTGAATTCTCGGGAACTACTGTACAAACAATCAGCGGCCAGAATAAAATGAATAATGTTACGGTGAACAATTCTGCCGGATTGGTCATCGGTGGGAATACCGAAATTGACGGAAATCTCACCCTTACCAATGGGCTTGTTTCCCTTGGTTCGAACAATCTTTTACTAGGGCCATCCGCCGCTGTTGTAGGAACCCCTTCTGCTGCCAACATGGTGGTGGCAACCGGGAACGGACAGATGCAGAAGCAATTTACCGACGGAACCGGAGTTGCAAGAAGCTTTTTCTATCCGGTTGGAGATAATACCATAACTGCTGAATATTCTCCCGTTACCTTGAATTTTACAACCGGAAACTTTTCAACTGGCATTGCCGGTGTTAACTTAGTTAATTCTGCTTATTCGGGCCTGACTGGTGATTACCTCAGCCGTTACTGGAACCTTTCACAGAGCGGCATTACTAGTTTTAACTGTAACGCCCAGTTTAATTATGTTCCCGCCGATATTAATGGAAGCGAATCCAATATTTATTGTATCAGGGTTAATCCAAGCCTTGCAACCTATAGCGCTGCCAATACTTCAAGTCACTATCTGACAGCAAGCGGATTGACGAGTTTTGGAACATTTACCGGTGGTTTGGGAGCTCTGCAGATAGCTTTGACAGCCTTTCTGCAAGGACCTTATAATCTAAACAATCATAACATGAATACCACGTTGATATCACTACCGCTCGGCGACCGTTCAAATAATTCAAATTTCCCGGACAATCAACCCTATAATATAGCTCCGTGGAGTTATGCAGGAAGTGAAAGTATTAGCAGCTTACCAGCCAATACTGTGGACTGGGTTTTAGTGGAACTTCGCCATGCAACTTCGCCTGGTAGTGCACAATATGTATTGGGTAGGAGGGCTGCCTTTTTACTTAACAACGGTTTAATTGTAGATTTAGATGGAACCGGCCTGAAATTTATTAACCTTCCTGCTTTTTCCGATAACCTGTATGTGGTCGTGTATCACCGCAACCACATGGCCATCATGGCTAACAACGCAGTGACAACAGATGCCAACCAGGTTTATAACTATGATTATTCATCAAGTGAGTACCAGGTTTTAGGAGGACATGAAAACGGAGGATGTATCCTAATTGATAATACCATTAATTCGCATGGTAGATGGGGCATGGTTGCAGGAGATGCCAATGCTGACAATCAAATTAATGACCAAGATTTAAATATCTGGATCGGGACCTTCTTTTTTGGGCCTTCTTATCTGCCTGCCGATTTTGATCTGGATACATTTGTTTTTACGAATGACTATACCGATTACTTTGTCCCCAATTTCATGAGGAAAAATCAATTACCACCACCAATATTACCACCTTCTCCTTAATAATCAAAACTTATAAATAAAATGTCTGAAGTTATAAAAGACAAAATTATGAAAAACTATATTTTTTCAATGGCAATAATGTTTCTTATGCTCTTTTGTCACCTTGCCCAAGGACAGCCTACCCTTTCCTTCAAGATGGATAATCCACATGTATTACGTTCGGGTGATAAACAATGGTTCATGTACGATGTTTACCTGAAAGCCTCTGCCGGAGGGACATTACTGTATGCTACCCAACTTGCCTTTGGAGTCACAGATGTTGATGATTATATTACATCACCAATTTCCAATCTTTATATAAATTTTTCAGGAGGGATATTAAACGGAACCTATGGGGGTAATGCTGTTTATATTGCTTTGTCCCAAAACTGGGTGACTGACAACGGCCCAAAACGGTTCGGTTTTTCAATAGTCGTAAATAGTAATTTAACCGGTGACCCTTCATTAATACCGTGTGCTGAAGTTACCACATTGTATCAAAAGATCTGTACAGTCGGGGTTGAGATATCTGAAACTGGCCTTAATGTAGCTTGCGGCATAACATGGAATCCGACTTATATGCCAGTTTCTCAACAACAATATTGTAATGGGAATTTGCCGGGCCATTTGAATTACTCCAGTCCTAATGACTTTTATTCAAATGATTTTGCAAATGTTTACCTTGCCCGTGTATATTCAAGTGCTTACGGATGGTCTCAATACGGAGGACCCGCAAACAATTCACCTTACATCTATTGGACAACTGCCCTGAATACTTCGGTTTGGGATACGATATCAACCGGCGGAACTGGTGAAATTGCTTCCACCGACAAGAACTGCCAGGCGAGCAACCTGAGGATACACCCCGGAGCCAAACTGAAGATTGCAGCCGGTGGAGAACTAAAGGTAGCCGGTAATACCCAGATCAATCAACCCCGGGGATTATGGATCGCTTCCGATGGTACAAGTGCTGGTGCCTTTATGGATAATGGCGAAGGATCAGTTACCTATGGCACCGGCGCCTATGCACGGATCGACCGGCATGTGGGCTCAAACAATTGGCACCTGATCGGTTTTCCGCTTCATATAGTCAATCCACAGGCAACTTTCCTGGGTACCTATTTAAAATGGTACAATGAAACAATGTCAACCACTGCTGCCCTTGCGGCTAATAAATGGACATATGTGAATACAGAGACTAATGAGACAGGCGATTTAAAGGGTTGGTCCCATTGGTCAAACTATGCTACAACTGGTGACTATACCATTAAATACGCTGCCAATGGAGCAAATCATCTCGTTTCCGGGGCACTTACACATGGATTGACGCGTACTGCATTCACCGATGATGGTTATGACGGGTGGAACCTGGTTGCCAACATGTATCCCTGTCCGATCGACTGGGATCCACCTTCAGGCATCGGATGGACTCGCACGAGTGTTGACCCTACAATCTATATGTGGAGTGAATCAATTGGAAATTATGCCCAATACACTTATAATGGTTCTGGTAATGGATATACCCTCAATGGAGGAACACGATACATTCCATCAATGCAAGGTTTCTTTGTTCATGCCACCGCAGCTACTACATTTGGCATGAATAACAATGTTAAGGTATTCAACTCGCAAGCTTTCTGGAAAGATCAAATCGCTTATAACCAGTTGCTCGACCTGAATGTTGACGCAAACAGTTATAAAGATGAAGTGAAGGTGTGGTTCAACAACTCAGCTACTGTAAATTTTGAACCAGAATATGATACTTACAAACTATGGGGACTTGATGAAGCTCCGCAGCTTTACTGTGTTCTTGCTGACGGCAACAATGCAGCCATTAATGCACTTCCCTGGGGCGGTTTGAATACGGTCGTTCCAATGGGTTTTTCATTAAATGCTGATACACTCGTTACGATCACGGCTTCCAATATGGAAAGCTTCAAACCCGGTACCAGGATCTTCCTGGAAGATAAGAAGGTAGCCAACACGCAAGAACTGACCGTTAATCCGGTCTATACATTTACAGCTTCACCAAACGATGATGCTAATAGGTTTGTATTGCATTTCTACAATCCATCTTATGGGATTGAAGATAAAAACCTTGCCGGCATGCAGATCTATTCCTTTGAAGATTATGTATATGTGAGGAATCTTGTGAAAGGAACCACCAAAGGAGAAATTCAGATCTACGACCTGATTGGTAGAAAAGTGTTTCAGGGAATGCTGAAAGACATGGAGTTGAACAAATACTTACCCGGTGTTGACGAAGGATATTACATGGTAAGGGTTGTTACAGTAGATCATTCCTATACAAAGAAAGTTTATTTGAAATAGAGCGACTTAGAATTTTGAAATTTATCAACTGAGACATGTATTAAAATAAAAAGCAACTCTTTCATGGTTGTTTTTTTTTATGAACTTAGTGGTTGAAAAATATAATCATGGGTATAAACCCCAGGGCAAGCCCTGGATCCTATTTCCGCCCCAGAGTTATACCCTCCGATTTCATCGGGATTGTTCAACTATCAATTTTAATTCACTGCGTTCTTAAAATTGAAGTTTCACGAATAAATAATCGATGTAAGCTGATGGCTATTATCGTTATAAATATGGAGTGTATGAGGAACTGCATAAAAAAAATAATTCTTTGTTCTTCCTTTACACTGTTATCCGTGTGCGTTTTTTGCCAGGAACTCACATTTAAAATGGATAACCCCAGAATAATCCGTATGAACAACAAACAATGGTTCCAATTTAATGTTTATATCAAGGCTTCTGATACAGGAACATACTTGTATTCATCCCAACTTGCATTTAATGTTGCGGCGCCAGCAAATTTTGTTACCTCTCCTTCAAGTAATATCTTCGTTGATATTTCGCAAGGAATTTTAAATGGGTACTATTACGGAACGCCATGTTATATTACAATAAAAAATTGGAGTATCCCACCAACCTTATTTGGTGTTGCAATAACAGCAAATTATGCACTTGGCGGGGTTGATCCTTCTGTGGCTTGTGCAAAGATTACAACATCATTTCAAAAAATTGTTACAATCGGAACAGAGATTTCTGATCCAACTGGTATTTCAGGTACAGCCGGGATTACATTCAGCCCAGAAAACATGCCGGCAGGTCCTGGTGAGGTACAGAATTATGCAATTGCAGGTACTCTGCTGCCAATTCATTTCCCTTATGCTGCCCCGAATTTATTTAGTGGGTATGACTTTAGTACAACATATCTCTCGAGAATCTTCTCAAAATTATGGGGTTGGTCACAGTATGGCGGTTCAACTAATAATGTGCAATATCTTGACTGGAACATATCCGTGAATACTTCTGTCTGGGACAGCGCTGCAACTATTGATGGAACAGCAGCGACAAATAAATTACGGGTTCATAATACCGCGCAGTTCATTATTAATCCCGTCGCTCAGGTGAATTGTTCTGATTCTGTAGACATAGATAATATGAACGGATTATGGATCATGTCAATTCCTTCTTCCACAGGATCATTTATTGATAATGGAATTATTTCCTGTTCTGATAGTGGTTCTGCCCAGATTGACCGCTATCTGAGTCAGGACAGGTGGCATTGCTATTGTTTTCCGGTTAACAGCACGAATACCCTTCCCTTCCTCGATCTGCAATTGCTTGCAAAATGGTATGATGAACCAGAGCATAAATATCACACTATCGTCAACCCGGCTGGCGATTCCATTCTTAATAAACAAATGCTGGGGTATTTTGTATATTCAAATTCTTCCCTTGAAAACAATTCCACGATCTCGGTAACCGGAACTCCAAACACAGGAGATATTTCTATTCCTGTGACTGCAACCATGGGTCAGGATGGTCCTGATGGATGGAATCTTATCGGAAACCCTTATCCCAGTGGAGTGATCTGGCCGTCGATGATCCTCAGTGAAGTAGATCCGACCATGTACATTTTTGATCCCCAAAGAGGGAATTATATCTTCTGGAATTCCAATGATGTAACTCATACAACCAATATCACTCCCATAATTCCTGCAATGCAGGGTTTTTATGTTCATTGTCATGCGCCCGTACCGGGGACAGGAAGTGTTGCTGTTACTAACGGGTCGAGGGCCCATGATAATTATTCATTTTATAAAAGTCTGCTTTCCATAGATAACCTGTTAATTCTTTCAGCTTATGGAAATGGATACAGTGATGAAGCACAGATCTGGTTTAATGATTCATCAACCCCTTTATTTGACTGGGAACACGATGTGTATAAACGGTGGGGCAGTGATGTGGCTCCTCAATTATACAGCGAGCTTCCCGACTCAAATATTGCCACTCTGGATGTATTGCCCTGGGCAGGAAGCAATTTGGTGGTTTCCATGGGTTACAAGCCTGGAGTTGCAGGAACGGATACGATCATTGCACGGAATATGGAAAGTTTTGCAGCTACACTGCCCATCTGGATCAAGGATCTGAAGGAAAATCGCTTACAGGAACTGACCCAGGATTCAGTTTACATCTTCCAGGCAGCGCCTGCAGATGCTTCTGACAGGTTCCGGATATACTTCAGGGATCCGGCAACCGGAATTCCTGGAACAACGTTGTCAGGAATTGAGATTTATTCTTTTGATAAGATCGTTTACGTTAAAAGGGAATTCAGCTCTCATATACAGGGAGATATCTTTCTTTTTGACATAACAGGCCGTGAAGTTTTTTCCGGTAAACTGAAAGATATCATGCTTAACCGGTTTGATCCGGATGTTGAGGAAGGTTGCTATATTGTCAGAGTTATTTCCGATAACGAAACCTTTACCCAGAAAGTTTATTTGAAATAACAGTAGCATTGGAACCTCGTCGCTTCGCTCCTCAAACACTCCGCAGTTTTTAACGCTCATTCCTCGATTTTCTTGACGAAAATTTCATGAGGCGGTTTTTCAGTTTTTATAGTGCCTTAACGTTTGAAACCGATAAGAATAAAAAATGAACCCTTTTGAAGCGCTGGGGACACGATATAATTTACGATTTGACGATTTACGAATTCAGAGTAAATTTTATGATTTCCGATTTACGAATTTTAATTTAATCGTCGATCGTCAATCTCACAATTCAATCGAAAATCGTTTATCGTTCAATCGTAAATCAATCAGGTGATTATCGCAGGAAAACTGAACGAAAGATTTTCCGGCATGCTATTTGCTAACTAAATGTGCTTTTCTTCTCTGAAATCTCAAAAAAAGTCTTTGATATTATTTTAAATCTTCCTACTTTTGCAGTCCTTTTTGTAAAAGAGTTATTTTTTTAGTAATGGTTATGCAGCAAATGAATGATGCATAAGCAATTGTGTTTTTTTTGTATCTGAAAGTGCCGAAGCTTTTCTGCCCGGGGAGGAAAATTTTTGAAATAAGAAAACGGGAAAATTTTGAGTGCATCGGTTTGAAACAAACTGATGCCGATGTAGCTCAGCTGGTAGAGCAGCTGATTTGTAATCAGCTTGTCGGCGGTTCGATCCCGTCCATCGGCTCATGAATGAAGAATGAAGAATTAAAAATTAAAAATTAAAAATCAAAAAGTCCTATGACCCACACCCACACCACACCCAAACCCACACCCAAACCCACACCCAAACCCACACCCAAACCCACACCTACCTCGGGGAGATACCAGAGCGGTCAAATGGGGCAGACTGTAAATCTGTTGGCGAAGCCTTCGGAGGTTCGAATCCTTCTCTCCCCACATCCGCGGTGCACGGTACACGGTACACGGCACACGGCACACGGCACACGGTGCACGGTACACGGCACACGGCACACGGTGCACGGCACACGGTGCACGGCACACTCACACCCAAAACTCGAACACCACACCCACACTCACACTCAAACACACACCCACTTCGCGGAAGTAGCTCATTTGGTAGAGCGGAAGCCTTCCAAGCTTCAGGTGGCGGGTTCGAGACCCGTCTTCCGCTCATACTCACACACACACACCCGCTTCGCCGATGTAGCTCAGTGGTAGAGCACTTCCTTGGTAAGGAAGGGGTCATGAGTTCAAGTCTCATCATTGGCTCGACCAGTATTAACAAAAAAGTAAACTGTAATTAAACTTAATTTTATATGGCAAAAGAAAAATTCAACCGTTCCAAACCGCACGTAAACGTTGGAACCATTGGTCATATCGACCACGGGAAAACCACTTTAACGGCTGCTATCACACTGATCCTCCAGGATAAAGGGTTAGCCACCTATAAGTCTTTCGAACAGATCGACAATGCTCCCGAAGAAAAAGCAAGAGGTATAACGATCAACACTGCACATATCGAATACGAAACTGAAAAAAGACATTATGCGCATGTTGACTGCCCCGGCCATGCCGACTACATTAAGAACATGGTTACCGGCGCTGCGCAAATGGATGGTGCGATTGTGGTGGTTGCCGCAACAGATGGCCCGATGCCGCAGACCCGTGAACATATCCTCCTGGCCCGCCAGGTTGGCGTTCCCAAGATCGTTGTTTTCATGAACAAATGCGACATGGTGGATGATCCTGAGTTACTTGACCTCGTTGAAATCGAGATCAGGGAACTCCTTACTTTCTATGGTTTCGACGGAAATACTACGCCGGTTATTCGTGGTTCCGCATTGGGTGCGCTGAACAGGGAACCCCAGTGGGTTGAAAAAATCATGGAACTCATGGATGCAGTTGATACTTATATTCCACTGCCTACCCGCGACATTGATAAAGCCTTCCTCATGCCGGTTGAAGACATATTCTCCATCACCGGACGTGGTACTGTTGCCACCGGAAGAATTGAAACAGGTATTATCAATACCGGAGATCCTGTTGACATCATCGGAATGGGCGCTGAAAAACTGAAGTCCGTAGTAACAGGAGTTGAAATGTTCAGGAAGATCCTTGACCGCGGAGAAGCCGGCGACAATGCAGGTTTATTGCTTCGTGGCATTGATAAAGATGAGATCCGCCGCGGTATGGTTATCGCAAAACCGGGTTCCATCACTCCTCACAAACATTTTAAAGGCAGTGTCTATATCCTGAAGACCCAGGAAGGCGGCCGTCATACTCCATTTCACAACAAGTATCGTCCACAGTTCTATTTCCGTACCACAGACGTAACCGGTGAGATCATTCTTCCCGATGGCGTGGAAATGTGTATGCCGGGAGATAACCTTACCATCGAAGTACAGTTAATTTCCGAAATCGCCATGAACATGGGATTACGTTTTGCTATCCGTGAAGGTGGCCGTACAGTTGGCGCCGGACAGGTAACAGAAATACTTGATTAAGTAACTGGTGAACTGGTGAAGTAGCGATTGCTTCGTCGCTACGCTCCTCGCAATGACAAAAAGCGAAAAGCGAAAAGCGAAAAGCCATATAAAGTGAAAGTTTAATGTACACGGGTGTAGCTCAACTGGTAGAGTGGCGGTCTCCAAAACCGTAGGCTGTGGGTTCGATTCCTACCACCCGTGCAAAATATCAGATAAATGGCAAATTCAAAAGTTACAGCGTATTTCAGGGAAAGTTATGATGAACTCATGCATAAAGTTTCCTGGCCCTCCTGGAGTGAACTGCAAGGTAGTGCAATTGTCGTGTCCATTGCTTCCCTGATCATCGCCGCGGTGGTGTTCCTGATGGATGAGACATTCCGCAACATCCTTATTCAATTTTACAAACTGTTCTGATGCATCCGGGTAATTTATCTGATATTCCAACGGATCGTTTTAATGAATCAATTTTCATGAAATGAGTGAGCAGGTTAAAAAGTGGTACGTCATCAGGGCCATCAGCGGGAATGAGAAGAAAGTCAAGCAGTACCTGGAAAGCGAGATATCGATTCAGAAACTGCAGGACTACATTTCACAGGTTTTGATCCCGACTGAGAAGGTCTATATGATCCGGAACGGTAAGAAGGTCAGCAAGGAACGGAATTATTTCCCAGGTTATGTGCTGATTGAAGCTGCTCTGGTTGGCGAGGTCGCTCATGTCATCAAGAATGTTCCCGGGGTATTGGGTTTTCTTGGAGCCAAGGGAGAACCTCATTCCTTGAGGCCTGCTGAGGTAAAACGCATTCTCGGAAAATTTGATGAACTGGCCGAACAGGGTGAAGAGATGAACATTCCCTTTATCGTTGGTGAAACAGTTACAGTCATCGACGGACCCTTTAACAGTTTCAGCGGGGTGATCGAAGAGATCAACGAGGAAAAGAAAAAACTGAAGGTCATGGTTAAGATCTTCGGCAGAAAGACACCGTTGGAGTTAAGCTTCATGCAAGTTCAGAAAGAGTAAACAGTTCCGTCATCGGAATTCGGATTAAAAACATTTAATTTATTACACAATGGCAAAAGAAGTTATTGGAATTATCAAGTTGCAGATCAAGGGAGGCAGTGCCAATCCTTCACCACCTGTGGGCCCCGCGTTGGGCGCAAAAGGGGTGAACATCATGGAGTTTTGCAAACAGTTTAATGCTCGTACACAGGATAAATCAGGGAAAGTGATCCCGGTGATCATTACTGTGTACAAGGATAAATCGTTTGATTTCATCATAAAGACCCCTCCTGTTGCCGTTCAGTTGCTGGAAGCTACCAAATTGCAAAAAGGTTCCCCGGAACCTAACCGGAATAAGATAGGAGCAGTTACCTGGGAACAGATTCAGAAGATAGCAGAAGACAAGATGATCGATCTCAATGCATTCACGGTAGAATCGGCCATGAAGATGGTTGCCGGAACCGCCCGCAGCATGGGTATCACGGTTAGCGGAAATGCTCCGTTTGCCAACTGAACTCCAATTGGATTCTTAAGCTGTTAGTACAAATCTTATAAAACGAGTGAAATGGCCAAGTTGACAAAAAAACAGAAAGAGGCTTACACAAAGTTCGATAAAAACGCTGTTTATTCCTTGTCAGATGCTGCAGGAATCCTGAAGGAGATCACCAGCACAAAGTTTGATTCTTCCGTCGATGTGGATGTCCGTCTCGGGGTTGACCCCCGCAAGGCAAACCAGATGGTAAGAGGAATCGTCACATTGCCCCATGGTACCGGTAAAACGGTGCGTGTTCTTGTACTTTGTACCCCCGATAAAGAGGATGAAGCCAAACAGGCCGGCGCTGACTTTTACGGGCTCGATGAATATGTTGAAAAGATAAAAGGCGGATGGACGGATGTGGATGTGATCATCACGATGCCAAGCGTTATGGCAAAGGTTGGCGCTTTGGGTAAAATTCTTGGACCCAGGGGCCTTATGCCCAACCCGAAAACAGGAACTGTGACCATGGACATTGGTAAAGCAGTAAAGGAAGTAAAAGCCGGGAAGATCGATTTTAAAGTGGATAAGTTTGGAATCATTCATGCATCTGTTGCGAAGGCATCTTTTGACAAGGACAAGATCGTTGAAAATGCAAAAGAACTGCTGCTGACTGTGATCAAACTTAAACCATCTTCAGCAAAGGGTACTTACATCAAGAGCATTTACTTGTCGAGTACCATGAGCCCTGGCATTCAGGTAGAGCCTAAATCGGTTACTGCCTGATTTTTATGAACATTTGAGAGAGCCTGATTATGAAAAAAGACGAAAAAACACAGTTTATTGATGCTCTTGCCGAGAAGTTAAGCAGAACGGATAACTTCTACCTTGCAGATATATCTGACCTGAATGTAGAAACTACATCACGCCTCAGGAGGACCTGTTTCAAACGAAACATCCAGCTGAAGATGGTCAAGAATACCTTGTTGAAGAAGGCAATGGAAAAGTCGGGAAAGGATTTTGAACCGCTTTTCGACATCCTGAAGGGTTCCACGTCGATCCTGTTTTCTGAGGTTGCAAACGACCCTGCAAAACTGATCCGGGAATTCCGGAAGACCGCACCAAGACCAATCCTGAAAGCAGCCTATGTCCAGGAATCCATTTACCTGGGCGACGACCAGCTTGATGCCCTGATCAACATCAAATCGAAAGATGAAATGATCGGTGTCATCATCCGAATATTGCAGTCACCCTTACAAAATGTTATTTCCGGATTGCAATCGGGAGGCGACAAACTTTCAGGTATCGTAAAGACCTTATCCGAAAAACCCGGATAACCGGGTTTCCGATACGGTTAACCCACGCATGGCCGGGAGGCCGGCAGAATAATAAGTAAATTAACAGAGAATAAATAGTAATCATATTAAAACAGAGTAAAAATGGCAGATTTAAAAGCTTTTGCAGAACAGTTAGTGAATTTAACGGTAAAAGAAGTAAACGAACTGGCTAAGATCCTGAAAACTGAATATGGTATTGAACCTGCTGCTGCTGCAGTAGCAGTTGCAGCGCCCGCCGCCGCCGCCGAAGTGGTTGAAGAAAAAACCACATTTGATGTTGTTTTGAAATCAGCAGGACAGGCGAAACTCGCAGTTGTGAAATTGATAAAGGAGCTGACAAGTTTGGGATTAAAAGAAGCCAAGGAACTCGTTGATGCTGCCCCCAAAGCAGTGAAAGAAGGCGTTAGCAAAGACGAAGCTCAGGCTTTACAGAAACAGTTACAAGAAGCAGGTGCAGAGGTTGAAATTAAGTAAGGAAAAGTTTTTCTTACATGATTCAGGAAACAGATCTCTTCAGAAAATGAAGAGGTCTATCCCTTATTGTTAATAATTAGCTTAACGCGGATGACCGCGTTTGATTGACAACCTTTCGCGTTTGTACACATTAATACCTAACCATTGTTCCGCACCCGGCGGGACGTAAAACATAAGACCTTGGCTTCAAAAAAAATCAACAGAATCAGTTTCGCTTCCACAAAGATCCAATATGAATATCCTGATTTTCTTGATATTCAAATAAAGTCATTCAAGGATTTTTTCCAGCTGGAGACCAACCCTGAGAATCGTATCAATGAAGGTCTTTACAAAGTATTCGCAGAGAATTTTCCAATCTCGGATGCGCGGAACAACTTTGTACTGGAATTCCTGGATTATTTCATTGACCCACCACGTTATAGCATAGAAGAGTGCATTGAACGCGGTCTGACGTACAGCGTTCCACTGAAAGCCAAACTCAAATTGTATTGCACCGATCCCGAACATGAAGATTTTGAGACGATCATCCAGGATGTTTATCTTGGGATGATTCCCTATATGACCCCCCGTGGTACCTTCTGTATCAATGGAGCGGAAAGAGTAGTTGTTTCCCAATTACACCGTTCCCCGGGCGTTTTCTTCAGTACCAGTTTCCATGCAAACGGAGTTCAACTTTATTCAGCCCGGATCATTCCTTTTAAGGGATCCTGGATCGAATTCACTACCGATATAAACAACGTGATGTACGCCTACATTGACAGGAAAAAAAAATTACCTGTCACGACTTTGCTGAGGGCGATCGGTTATGAAACAGATAAGGATATCCTGGAGATCTTCGGACTGGCACAGGAGATAAAAGTCAGCAAGGCAGCCCTGAAGCGATTGCTGGGCTCCAAGCTCGCAGCCCGCGTGGTTCGTTCCTGGGTCGAAGACTTTGTGGATGAAGATACCGGCGAAGTCGTCAGCATCGAACGTACCGAAGTGATCATCGAAAGGGAAACCATTCTCGAAGATGCCCATATCGACCTGATCATTGATGCAGGGATCAAGACGATCCTGCTTCACAGGGAAGAGTCACAGGCAATAGACTATTCCATCATTTTCAATACCCTTCAGAAAGATACCGCCAATTCTGAAAAAGAAGCTGTTGAATACATTTACCGCCAGCTCCGTAATGCCGAACCTCCCGATGAAGAAACGGCACGCGGCATTATCGAGAAATTATTTTTCTCTGATAAGCGGTACGACCTGGGTGACGTGGGAAGATACCGGATAAACCGGAAACTGAACCTCGAAATTCCCATTGAGACAAGGGTTCTGACAAGAGAAGACATCATCTCCATAATAAAATACCTGATCGAACTGGTCAATTCCAAAGCCGATGTTGATGATATCGACCACCTGAGTAACCGAAGGGTTAGAACTGTAGGCGAACAGCTTTACAACCAGTTTGGAGTGGGACTATCCAGGATGGCACGTACCATCAGGGAAAGGATGAATGTCAGGGACAACGAGGTTTTTACCCCTATGGACCTGATCAATGCAAAAACATTATCTTCTGTAATTAATACATTCTTCGGAACAAACCAGCTCTCCCAGTTTATGGATCAGACCAATCCGCTTGCAGAACTGACCCACAAAAGGAGGATCTCTGCCTTAGGTCCGGGTGGTCTATCTAGAGAACGAGCAGGTTTCGAAGTCCGCGACGTTCACTATACGCATTATGGACGGCTTTGTACCATTGAAACACCGGAAGGCCCGAACATCGGTCTGATCTCCTCTCTTTGTGTTTATGCCAAGATCGACCGGCTTGGTTTCATTGAAACACCTTATCATCGTGTCATCCAGGGTAAGGTGATGCTCAAGGAAGAACCGATCTATCTTACTGCTGAAGAGGAAGAGAAGAAAATCATTGCACAGGCCAGTACCCCTATGGAAGATAACGGCGAGTTTACCGAACCGAAGGTGAAAGTGAGGTACCTGGCCGATTACCCGATCATTGAGAAGGAAAAGGTCGATCTTATCGACATAGCGCCCAACCAGATCGCATCGATCGCCGCATCGCTGATTCCCTTCCTAGAGCATGACGATGCTAACCGTGCCCTGATGGGATCGAACATGATGCGGCAAGCTGTTCCCCTCCTGAATCCTGAGATTTCAATTGTAGGCACGGGTATTGAAAGTTCTGTTGCCCGTGATTCACGGGTTCTCATCAATGCCGAAGGCGAAGGTGTGGTTGAACATGTGGATGCCAAAGAGATCATCATCAGTTATAAAAGAGATGAGAAAGAACGTCTCGTCAGTTTTGATGATGACACCCGTACCTACCACCTGACCAAATTTGCGCGCACCAATCAAAATACCTGTATCAACTTGCGACCAATCGTCAGGAAAGGCGATAAGGTTGTAAAAGGCCAGGTTTTATGCGAAGGATATGCAACCAAGGATGGCGAACTTGCCCTCGGCAGGAACCTGATGGTTGCCTTTATGCCCTGGAAAGGATATAATTTTGAAGATGCTATTGTTATCTCTGAAAAGGTTGTAAAAGAAGACATTTTTACTTCTATCCATATTGAGGAATTTACGCTCGAAGTAAGGGATACCAAACGCGGCATTGAAGAACTGACCAACGACATTCCCAATGTCAGCGCAGAAGCTACGAAGGACCTGGATGAAAATGGGTTGATCCGCATCGGCGCTGAAGTGAATGAAGGCGATATCCTGATCGGGAAGATCACACCGAAAGGTGAGAGCGATCCCACCCCTGAGGAAAAATTGCTCAGGGCAATTTTCGGGGATAAGGCCGGTGACGTTAAAGATGCATCCTTAAAAGCGCCTCCTTCCATGAAGGGAGTCGTAATCGATAAAAGACTCTTCTCACGGGTCATCAAGGACCGGAAAGCCAAAGCCAAAGAGAAAGATGAACTTAAGAAGATGGAAGACGACTACCTGAAGGAAGTCAACAAGCTGAAAACAAAGCTGGTTGATAAACTTATTGTTCTGGTGAACGGAAAGATCTCACAGGGAATTTACAATACATTCAAGGTCGAGATCATCCCCAAAGGAACAAAGATCTCGCAAAAGAACCTGGATGACATTGATTACCTGTCGGTGAATCCCAATAAATGGACAACCGACAAGGAGAAGAATGAATTAGTGAAGATCCTTATCAATAATTACATCATAAAATTCAAGGAACTGCTGGGCGTATTTAACCGCAAGAAATTTATTTCCGTTGTCGGAGATGACCTTCCCGCAGGTATTTTACAGATGGCAAAGGTTTATATTGCCAAGAAACGCAAGCTGAAGGTCGGTGACAAGATGGCCGGACGTCACGGAAATAAAGGTATCGTTGCCAGGATCGTAAGGGAAGAAGATATGCCCTTCCTGGAAGACGGAACCCCGGTTGATGTGGTGCTGAACCCCTTGGGAGTTCCTTCACGTATGAACCTGGGACAGATCTATGAAACCATCCTGGGCTGGGCCGGGAAGAAATTAGAGAAACGCTTCACTTCACCCATCTTCGATGGCGCAAGACTGGATGATATCAACAGTTATCTTGAAGAGGCCGGACTTCCGAGGAATGGCAAGATTTACTTGTACGATGGTTTGAGTGGAGTCAGGTTTGACCAACCGACTACGGTAGGTTACATCTACATGATGAAATTGCACCATATGGTGGACGACAAGATGCATGCACGTTCAATTGGCCCATACTCATTGATCACACAACAGCCTCTGGGCGGTAAGGCCCAGTTCGGCGGACAACGTTTCGGTGAAATGGAAGTCTGGGCGCTTGAAGCATTTGGCGCTGCCAATGTACTGCTGGAAATCCAGACCGTAAAATCCGATGATGTAAACGGTCGTGCGAAAGCATATGAAGCCATCGTAAAAGGCGAAAATATGCCGAATGCCAGCATTCCGGAATCATTTAACGTACTGGTCCATGAATTACGCGGACTGGGTTTGAATGTAACCTTCGACGCTTAATCCTCAGGAAAGGCGTTTTGTAAAAAGGTCAGTTAATTTAGAATTTATTCATTCGTCAATCATATAAATATGGCATATAGAAAAGAGGCTCCCCTTGTCAGTAGCTTTTCAAAGATCACGTTAAGCCTGGCTTCCCCGGAGAGAATCCTTGAAATGTCGAGTGGTGAGGTATTAAAGCCTGAAACCATCAATTACAGGACCTATAAACCCGAACGGGACGGATTGTTTTGTGAACGGATTTTCGGACCGGTAAAAGATTGGGAATGCCACTGCGGAAAATACAAGAGGATACGTTACAAAGGTATTATCTGCGACCGGTGCGGTGTTGAGGTTACGGAAAAGAAAGTGAGAAGGGAAAGGACCGGTCATATTCAGCTGGTCGTTCCTGTTGCACATATCTGGTTTTTCCGTTCATTACCTAATAAAATAGGATCCTTGCTGGGATTGCCCACCAAGAAACTCGACTCGATCATCTATTATGAAAAATATGTTGTCATCAACCCGGGTATCAAGAAAGCCGATGGCGTCAATTTCCTCGATTTTCTCTCGGAAGAGGAATATTTTGATATCATAGAGAAACTTCCTCCCGACAACCAGTACCTGGATAATTCAGATCCGAATAAGTTTATTGCCGAGATGGGGGCAGAGGCCCTGTATAATCTTCTGGCAAAACTGGACCTGAATAAGGAATCCTTTGACCTGCGCCACAAGGCGAGTACCGAAACCTCCCAGCAGCGAAAGGCAGAAGCATTGAAACGCCTTCAGGTCTTTGAAGCATTCAGGGATGCTCAGAAGAGAACAGAGAACAGGCCTGAATGGATGATAGTGAAGGTTGTCCCGGTCATTCCTCCCGAATTAAGGCCGCTGGTGCCATTGGATGGTGGACGATTTGCCACCTCTGACCTGAACGATCTTTACCGCAGGGTTATTATCCGCAATAACCGTCTGAAAAGGCTTATCGAGATCAAGGCTCCGGATGTCATTATGCGTAATGAAAAACGAATGCTCCAGGAAGCCGTTGATTCGCTTTTCGACAATTCAAGGAAAGCAAGCGCTGTTAAGACTGAATCAAACCGGGCGCTGAAATCACTCAGCGACAGCCTTAAAGGGAAACAAGGACGTTTCCGTCAGAACCTCCTGGGTAAACGTGTCGATTATTCCGGCCGTTCCGTAATCGTCGTTGGACCTGAAATGAAACTGAATGAATGCGGCCTACCGAAAGAAATGGCTTCCGAACTCTACAAGCCATTCATCATCCGGAAGATGCTGGAAAGAGGCATTGTAAAAACGGTAAAATCGGCAAAGAAAATCGTTGACCGTAAAGATCCTGTTGTCTGGGATATTCTGGAGAATATCCTGAAAGGCCATCCAGTATTGCTGAACCGTGCACCCACACTCCACCGTTTGGGCATCCAGGCATTTCAGCCAAAACTTATCGAAGGTAAGGCCATCCAGTTGCACCCGCTCGTATGTACGGCTTTTAATGCCGACTTCGACGGTGACCAGATGGCCGTTCACATTCCACTAGGAAATGCTGCTATTCTTGAAACTCAGCTCCTGATGCTGGCATCGCATAACATACTGAACCCTGCCAATGGTGCACCTATTACCGTACCTTCTCAGGACATGGTTCTGGGTTTGTACTATATGACCAAAGCACGCAAATCAGAAGGTGATTTTACAGTTGCCGGCGAAGGGATGATATTCTATTCCCCGGAAGAAGTTATTATCGCATATAATGAAAGAAGTGTTGACCTCCATGCCATTATCAAGGTGAGGATGAAAATAAAAACTGAGGAAGGAGAGATCAGCCGTATTGAAGAAACCACGGTTGGCCGTGTGCTGTTTAACCAGGTTGTTCCTGAAGAATACGGGTTTATCAATCAGGTTTTGACGAAAAAAGCACTTCGCGACATCATTGGCGATATCCTGAAAAAGACCGGAACAGCTAAAACAGCCAAGTTCCTGGATGATATCAAAGACCTTGGATTCAGCATGGCTTTCCAGGGGGGACTTTCCTTCAACCTGGATGATGTGATCATCCCGGTGATCAAGGAAGAACTCATAAACGACGCTGTTACAGAAGTTGAGGAAGTGGTGAACAACTACAACATGGGTTTCATTACCAATAACGAAAGATATAACCAGATCATCGATATCTGGACTCATACGAATTCGCAGTTGACCCAGAAACTCATGACCACCCTTACGAAAGATAAACAAGGATTCAACCCGGTATATATGATGCTGGATTCCGGAGCCAGGGGGTCAAAAGAACAGATCCGCCAGCTTTCCGGGATGCGTGGTCTTATGGCGAAGCCGCAAAAATCAGGCGCTTCCGGTGGTGAGATCATTGAAAATCCGATTCTGTCGAACTTCAAGGAAGGATTGTCCGTTCTTGAGTATTTCATCTCCACGCACGGTGCACGCAAGGGTCTTGCCGATACCGCACTGAAAACGGCAGATGCGGGTTATCTGACCCGCCGCCTTGTAGATGTTGCCCAGGATGTGATCATCTCCGAAGAGGACTGCGGAACACTCCGGGGACTTACCATCACTGCCCTGAAGAAGCAGGAAGAAGTTGTAGAATCATTGTACGACAGGATCCTTGGAAGGGTAACCCTCCATGATATCTATCATCCGCAGTGGGGTGAGCTGATCATTCCTGCAGGTTCTGAGATCACGGAAGAGATCGGACAGGTCATCGAAGATTCGCCGATTGATTCTGTGGAAATCCGTTCGGTACTGACCTGTGAGTCGAAGAAGGGCGTATGCGCCAAGTGTTATGGCCGTAACCTGGCAACCGGGAGAATGGTTGAAAGGGGTGAAGCTGTAGGTGTTATTGCCGCACAATCCATCGGGGAACCGGGTACCCAGCTTACATTGCGTACATTCCACGTCGGGGGTGTTGCCGGTGCCCACATTGCAAGTACTTCCCGCATTGAAGCAAGGTACGATGGTATCCTCGAGATCGATGAACTCCGTTCCGTTAATTCTGTATCCAGCAGCGGAGAAAAGATCGATATAGTTATTGGCCGTTCAGCTGAAATGCGCATCGTGGATAAGAACACCCGCATTGCCCTCAGTTCAGCAAATATTCCTTATGGCGCCAACCTCTATTTCAAGAGCGGCGATACCATTAAGAAAGGGAATATAATCAGCGACTGGGATCCTTACAATGCTGTTATCCTTTCGGAAGTTGCCGGTAAAATCAGTTTTGAAAGCATTATTGAAAATGTCACTTACCGTGTGGAATCGGATGAACAGACCGGATATCATGAGAAAGTTGTCATCGAATCCCGCCAGAAAGCAAAGAATCCTTCCATCAATATTCTGACTGCATCGGGTGATGTAAGCCGTATCTACGATATTCCTGTGGGCGCTCACATCGTTGTTGAAGACGGAAGCAAGATCAAAGCCGGGGAAATCCTGGTCAAGATCCCGCGTGCCATAGGTAAGGCAGTCGATATCACAGG
>JBEKST010000014.1:0-20085 GCA_049516815.1 Bacteroidales bacterium
GCCGTTCCGATATTTACATAGAACTTCTTTACGATTGCAGGATAGCCCACCGGCGTGAATTTCATGGCGTTCATGTTATTGCCGCTTCCCGTTGCATAAATGGCAAAGTTGTCCTGAATACCATCATCATAGATCAGCACCATGTCATCCTTCGGGAGGCCCCAGTTCAGGTTCACTGTCGTTTGCGATGAATTCAATACTGCTGTGAACGGCGATGATGGTGGAGGCGTGTCTTCCTTCATCGCCATGTTGATTACATAGCTTTGGGTCGGATTATACGTGGCTGAGGCAACTAGTGTATCCATAAAACCTTCCTTGTGGAACATGATCTGGCAGGTAGTGGTGACAGGCATAATCAGGCTATAAAATCCTGTCGGTCCGGTGGAATATGATGGTACAATGGTTCCTGCAGGTATGGTATTAACTTTGGCTCCCACGATCGGAAGCCCGTTGGAAGCATTAGTGATAATACCTGTCACTGTTGCAGTCAGTGTCGTAAATGTCAAATCAGCCCCGTATGCTGTGCCATTTGCATTCGTGCCTTTTGCCCTGAAGTGATACAGAGTAAGGGGCGTTAATCCTGCAATTGTGGCACTGAAAGGTGTGACCGTATTTCCGCCTATTGTCGGGGGCACGCCGGCAACAGTGTTTCCATAGGCAGTGGTCAATCCGTAATCAAAGGATACGGTCGAGAGAAGGCCATTGGCATTACATGTTCCATTCAACGTTGCAGAAACTGCGGAAATTGATGTTGCCGGCATGGTCACGATATTAGGGCCAGTGACTAAATTAATCCCGAAAGCGTAATTCACTGTGCCGATGCCGCCGTAAACCTGCGGACATCCTGTTGTTGTTCCAGAATATATTCTGCAGTTGGTTGCTGTCGCTACCTGACACATACTGAATCCCACTGCTCCCGGAACCCCGCATTGCTCGACGTCAACAACTAACCCCTGAGTATTATTATACGCGAACGGGGTGTCAAGATTAATGGTCAACCACGTACCCCCGGCCGCTTGTAATACGACGGAAGATCTGAAATAAACTGTAGTCAAAGCTCCTGAGTAAAAAGCACCGGCGGTGAAACCGGTAATGGCCGTCTGACCCATTTGAATTGTCAGGTTGGTGTATGTCCATGGTCCTAGCGGATAAGTATCGCCGATCCTGAATGCTATGCTTGATATAGTTCCCGACGGAGCTGGTGTTGGTAAATTAAAAACTCCGGGATTGTAAAGAAGCTGGACTCTTTTCCCTCCGACAATATTAAATGGGAACGAATTATTCGTGCCGTTTGCATTACTATTGTAATACATCGGTTGTGATGTCAACGTCTCATTTAATCCGGCAATTATCAGCAGGATTGAAATAAACTTGAATAAGTTTTTCATGTTTCCTTGTTTTTAGTTAACATTATATTTTGTTAAAGATTATAAATATATGGATCAATTAATTAATATTAATTGATTATATGGAGAAAAGTTTTTTCGGTAGTTTTTTTTATCCAGAATGTAAATGTAAAATAAAAATTGGACAAACAAAAATTTTTCTGCATTTTTTTTATTTTTTTTCTCATGAGGCAAGATTGACCCCTACCTCATAAGAACTGGATTACTATACATATTAATTATCTGTAGTTAAAATATTTATATAAATATTTGATTGCTGATTACCATGTATTTTCCACCTTTTATTAACAGGAAAATGTGATAAAAATTTATGAATTTTTACTAAAGGCGATACAAGTAATAAAACCTTTCTTTTTCTACCTGACTACAGATACTTTCATGGTCCTCGTTACAGTACCTGTTTTTATCCTGAAAAGGTAAACGCCCTGCTGAAGATCCGAAACTTTCACCTTCCCTTCCATACCGGAAAGATCCGAATTCCTGTACACTATTTGTCCGAGGTAATTAAAAACATCGATCGTAGTGATTTCGACGGATGATTTGATGGTAACAAAATCCTGTGCGGGGTTTGGAAAAATTGTCAGGGATTGTTTAGTATGGGAAGAAATGCCTGTTACCAGGTTGACGAGGACCGTATCGGAGGATGTACTGAATGAGCAATCCGGATTGTAAGCCGTAACGTAATACCGGTAAATGGTTGGAACGAGACCCTGGTCAAGATAGGTTGTATCGTAAACCGGGCCGGGAGTGAGCAGGTTGAAGTCGCCATTACCGGAATCCTGCCGGAAAACGTTATACTCTTCATTGGACGTCGTATAGGTTGGCAGGAAAATTTTTTTTGAGCCAACGGAACAATCATCAATGGCCCAGATATACCACAGGCCCTGTCCATCGCCATCAATTGCCTGCCATGCAATATCCACCACCTGTCCTATATGCGATGAAAGGTTCAGAGTATAGGGAACGGACCATTCATTGTATCCCGATGTGGAAGGAAATATTGGTAGTGCAGACATATCGAGCAGGGTTTCCCAGTGAGATCCCTGGTCTTCAGAAAGTTTTACATAATAATGGTCAAGATGGGTTGACCCCTGGTATGCATAGCTCCAGAAATTGAGATCGCCTGTGATCTCAATATTATGAGCAATGAGCCATTCATCCTGGTGTGTATAATCCCATGTAAGTCCTGCGGCATACATCCCCGAATGAACTCCTGCCGGAGAGGTGTTGCTGATCTGTTTCCAGGTAACATTGTTGATATTGTTAATGACCTGGGTCCAGTTAACAGGAGGAAAAGTTGCTTCTTCAAATCCTTCCTGCAATGGATGTCCGTCTTCACAAACCGGAGCCAACCAGATCAGCCGGATATCCTCCCCTGAAGAATCTGCAGTAAGTTGTTCGGGGGGTTTACACACACTATAAACATTGATATTATCAATATTCCAATTGATAATATCTTCCGAATTCAATCCGGATGCACGAAAACGGATACTAAACGCTTTGCCTTTTACCGGGGTGATATCCAGATGACGGGATATCCATCCTGTGGTGCCTAAATTTGAATATTCGTCAATCCCATGCCAGGTATTGTTATAAAAGACCTCAACATTCATTTTTTCATTCCCGGTAGCATTGTGATCCAGCAGACGGTAATCGAAATTCATCCAGATGTTTGCACATGTCAGGGATGAAGCATTGAGTACCGGAGTTATGAGGGAATAGGAATAATTAGTTTTGAGTGGATCACATGAGAATTGTGCACTTGGGGCAGGGTTTCCAAAGTTATTGTTGATCGACCAGTTTCCGATATCCGGTTCAAAGGTCCATTTGTTATAATCGAAATTTTCCTGGTTCCAGGATTCCGTGAATGGGAGGTGACGACCATAGGTAATATCGACAGAAACGGGGCCTGCAGGATAGGATTGTGCAAAAAGGCCCGGATATCCATAGGATGTGAGATTATAAACGGAAGCTACTTTATAGGAATAGGTTCCTGGATAAAGCTTAAAGTCAAAATAATATAAAGTATTTGCATTCTTTAATGAATCAAGATAGATTCCATCTCTGTAAATGATATATCCGGTCAGCCCGGGAGGGTTCATTTTCACAGGAGAATGACTTTTCATCTTGGTTTCCGGCTTATTCCAGGTCAGGTAGGCGACATCCTCGATACTGGTTCCCTGGAGATTGGTCGGTGGAGGGAGAAACCAGGAGGTGAACGAAAAACAATTCAATGCAGAAGATCCGCTTCCATAGATTGCAGCTACACAGACAGTATAGGAATTCCCATATTGTATCAGGGAAGGTGGGATCTGGTAAAGGGTGTCAGGGGTATACCCGCAAAGAATGTTATTGAGGTATAAACTGTAGCCCAGCACACATTCGCCGGCGACCGCCGTTGATTCCCTTCCTTCCACTATAATGTTATCAATATTCCAGTTATTGATATCATAGGAATCGACTCCATATGCGTGAAGTCGTATTTTAAATGTAAGGCTGGTATAGGCGGAAATGTCAAGGTCCTGGTGGGTCCATGGAATATTGCCCCGGGAGTTGGTATAGTTTCTCAGCAGGTGCCATGTGGATCCATCCCAGATCTCTACCGCCATCTGGTTTAATGAAGTCGTACTATAATTATCGAGGAATATATCGTATTTTAACCTGAGCACGGATGAATTTTGCCCGATGATTGGTTTACTGATAAGCGATTGATCGTAATTTGTGGCAGAAGGCACCCAACTGAACATGGCAGAAGGCATCGGTTTGCCGATTGCATTTGAAACGCTCCAATTAGGACCCTGAACTGTCCAGCCATTTGTCGAAAAACTACCACTTTGCCAGGTTTCATTAAACAACTCAACCGATCCCACCGGTTTATTCCAATGAGCCATAAGGTTGCTGTCATTCACAAACAATCCGGAAGGAGCCATTTTATTTTGGAGAAGAACAACATAAAGGGTGGTATCGGTACTGATACTGAAATTCTTTATAAAATCCTGGTATCCGAACCGGCTTACTTTTAACTTGTAAGTTCCTCTCCAGAATTTCGGAAAGAAAGCCGTTCCCGATGTATCTGCCTGCTTGACATATAAAGTATCGGGGTAAACGAGATTTATCAGGCTGACGGTGACCCCTGTCAATGATGCTGAATCACAACTCAGGGTGACTTTAACCGTTGTATTGACCGTCCAGCATTTCCCGATCACGCCAGAAAAAGAAACATCAGAAACCCGGTTGCCGGTATAAATAGCCTGGGCTGCCCAGCGATAGGGTCCACAAGGAAGGGACGCCCAGGTATTGTCGTAGATCTGAGTAGATGTGCCAGATCCGACCAGGGTCCAAATCAGAGGGTTTTGTTCTTCTCCTTGCCTGAGCCGGGAAATGGTATATCCCGTAACAATGAACGGTGCTTTGGCAAGGGAAGCAGGGCCGCCAGGTCCATACACAATTGCCCGCATCATGAAATTACCGGAAGCAGGAACCCAAGGAGAAGAACCGGAGGTTACAAAACGCGAATAGCTCCGGTATTGCGGGAAGGTCTCATCGATGGCCAGGCCTGCGGCATTCGGGGCATTTCCCCCCTGGGTCATGACTAAGTAAAAATTCCCATTGTTGATCATAGGTGCTGAAAAGATCGAAAAATCCACCCAGCCAAAATTCGTTGGGATTACGTCGACCGGGCCGGCAATTTTGACTCCGGGCGTTCCCCCAGTCCCGGATGCATCGTATACGGATACCTGGAATGGAACAAACGGTGTACTCCCGGCAGGGTAGTTACCAGAAGTTCCGATATTGATCTTTCCACCGGTGACGGTAACAGGATAGCCTAAAGGCGTGAACTTCACGGCATTCATGTTCCCTTGCATCGCCCATACCGTGAAATTATCCATGATCCCGTCATCGTAAAGTAATTCGTAATCGCCTCTGGGAACCTGCCAGGAAATGTCAACCCTGGGTGGGGAAACGGTCGAATCCAAAGCAGCAACCACCAGGGCAGGTGGATTGGCATGCTCATCCAGACAAATGGGGAGGTTGACAGTGGCATTCGGGCTAAAAACAACAGAATTGTTTACATACTGGTCAAACCCCGTTTTAACACATGTTACGGAATAAGTTCCGGGCGGATAAATGGAAAGGGAATAAATACCACCGAAAACCGAAAATGTTATGAGTGTTCCAACGGTGATTTTAGCACCCACGATCGGAGCCCCCGTGGCACAGTTTGTAACCATACCCGACAGCGTGGCTGGGTTTTGTGTAAAGCCCGCTGTTACAATGAAAGAAAGAATCAGAACCAGTAAATTTTTATGATAACAAATCCTGGTTGAAATAGTACACATTTTGGTAAATAATCCAATAATATTTTTTACGTGAATGATCTGTCGCAAAGATACAGAAAAACGCAGAAAGTTGCCTGTTCTGAAAATCGAATTATCGGCGTATCAATTCACTTTCTTTTCACCTTGCCCTTATTCTAAGCTCGAACCTGATAGCCAGGTTAATTCTTTTTTTATCTTTTTACCATTTTATGGAAAGGGTAATATATCATACCTTAATTAGGCTGGATTGAAAAATTAATACAAAAAATGAATTTATTTTTGTGTCTCTTTCTAAAAGCTGATCATGTCAACGATTTAAGTCTTAATTATTCCATCACCTCAAAATAATATTTCATTTCATCCTACAGCTTGTTAATTATCTCTCAGGTCATTAATTTGTTCAGCTACTTTTTTTTGAGGAAACTTCAGGATTAATCAATCTTTCAAGTTTTTTTACAATGATTTTCTTGGGATATCAAAAATATTTTCTAAATTTGCACTCCCAAAAAATCAAGTCACTCATTTTACAAATTACAAAAAATGTACGCAATCGTAGAAATAGCCGGCCAGCAGTTCAAAGTCCAGAAGGATGATGAGATTTTCGTTCACCGGATGGATGTGGAACCCGGCACACAGGTAGAATTTAAGGAAGTGTTATTGGTCGACAACAATGGAAAGGTCAATGTTGGCATGCCACACGTTGAAGACAGCAAGGTGAGCGGAAAGGTGCTCGAACATGCAAGAGGGGATAAAGTGATCATCTTTAAGAAGAAAAGAAGAAAAGGATTCCAGAAAGAAACCGGCCATCGCCAGGATTTCAGCAAGATCCTCATCGAATCAATCACCCTCAAAAAAGTTTCAAAAGAAAAAAAAGCCAAAAAAGAAACCGGGGAAGAATAGGATTCCTGTCTTCTGTCTTTTTTTGGTAAAAAATTTGATCATAAATATTTAATTCTGAATTGATATGGCACATAAAAAAGGTGCGGGTAGTTCCAGTAATGGCCGTGAATCACACAGCAAACGCTTAGGCGTAAAAATCTATGGCGGACAATTTGCCAAATCGGGAAGCATCATCGTAAGGCAACGGGGAACCGTTCATAACCCCGGCCTGAATGTTGGTATTGGCAAAGATCATACGTTATTTGCATTAATCGATGGGATTGTTGAATTCAAGAAAGAACAGAAAGATCGTTCTTTTGTATCTGTTCTTCCTTTTGAGCCTTCAAATTAATGTATTTTCTTCTTTAGAATAAAAATTTTTAGGTTTCCCGGGCTCTCCACCCGGGATTTTTTTTGCAATTCAACAAATTGAAGTACGATTTTTCTTTGCGGATTTTGCATAGAACCCTGCCTGTGGTTGGCAGGCTTTGCGTATTTTGCGGTTAAAAAGAAAATCGTATAAAGGTTTAGTGCTTTTAAGTTGGTCTGAAGAATTACACAGAGATACACAGTGAAGACACAGAGTTCCACAGAGGAGAAACACACCACTTCACCAGTTTATCAAATTAATTAAGATTTCATTACTTTTGTCTTATTAAAATAATTGACCATGCTGGTATTACAGACGATCCGTGAGAACCCGGAAAGGGTGTTGAAACTTCTCGCCATCAAGAATTTTGAAGGAAAGGAGATCATAGAGACAATCCTTTCCCTTGATGACAGAAGAAAAGAGACCCAAAAGATGCTGGATGATAACCTGGCCCAGAGCAATGCCCTGGCACGGGAGATCGGGATGCTCTTTAAAGCCGGGAAAGCCGCAGAAGCCAATCACCTTAAAGAGAAAACATCCGGGTTGAAGGAACTTGCCAAAGAATTGAGTACGATCTTTGAAACGACGAAGAAGGAACTCGAAGAAGTCCTGGTGAAAGTCCCTAATCTTCCTCATCCTTCCGTTCCCCCCGGGAATACACCGGAAGACAATGAACTCATTCACCAGGAAGGCATTATCCCAGATCTGCCGGATTCTGCTGTTCCACATTGGGACCTGGCTTCTAAATATGATCTTATCGATTTTGCGCTTGGAAATAAAATTTCAGGTGCGGGTTTCCCAGTATATAAAGGTAAAGGTGCCCGCCTGCAGCGCGCTCTGATCAATTTTTTTCTCGACCATGCCATTGATGCGGGTTACAAAGAAATCCAGCCACCTTATCTCGTGAATGCCGCATCCGGATTTGGAACGGGACAGCTTCCCGACAAGGACGGGCAGATGTATTATGCTCCCCTTGATGATCTTTACCTGATCCCCACGGCAGAAGTCCCGGTGACCAATATTTACCGTGATGTCATCCTGAAGGAAAGTGATTTTCCCCTGAAGAATGTTGCTTATTCCAGCTGTTTCCGACGTGAAGCCGGTTCTTATGGAAAAGATGTACGCGGATTAAACCGTTTGCACCAGTTCGACAAGGTTGAGATCGTTCAGATCGCGCATCCTGAAAGGTCGTATGAAATCCTGGAAGAGATGGTAACCTATGTTTCCGGTCTTTTACGCGCACTGGAGTTGCCTTTTCGCATTTTAAAACTCTGCGGGGGTGATATGGGTTTTACCTCCGCCATGACCTATGATATGGAAGTTTTTTCGGCTGCTCAAAAACGATGGTTGGAAGTCAGCTCTATTTCGAATTTTGAATCGTACCAGGCTAACCGGATGAAACTGCGTTACAAAGATAAAACCGGTAAGACTCAACTTGCTCATACACTGAATGGAAGCGCACTGGCATTGCCGAGGATCGTAGCAGCGCTGCTTGAAAATAACCAGACCGAAGAGGGAATTAAAATTCCAGAAGCATTAATCCGGTACACCGGGTTTAGGTTGATTGTTTGATATTCGAAGAATCTTCGACTATAAATATTATTGTATATTTGAAATTCCTTTTATGATAAACCCTTAATCCAATTGCCATGAAAAAAATTGTGCTTTTGTTTGCCATCCTCTTCTTCTCAGCCGGGGTCACTTTCGGACAATTCTCTTTTGGCATTAAAGTCGGGTACAATGCCTCGAAACTGCATACCAGCCTGGATTCCATAAAATCCTCCTTCAATTCCGGTTTTCATTTCGGGGCTTTTTTTCGTTTCGGTAAAAAGGTTTATGTCCAGCCGGAAGCCTATTATACATTGCAGGGCGGCATCTTTCAGAACAATGTTTCAAATACCGTCAATAACTGGAAACAAAATGTCACCGTTGGAACCTTGGATATCCCCGTTCTGGTTGGATTTAAGCTGCTCAATCTGAAAGTTGTAAACTGGAGGATCATGGCAGGGCCAATGGTTTCCTTCGTCGTAAATTCAAAGATCAAAAATGTTTCCCTGACAGGGCCAATAGAGAATTCGAATATAAACAAGCTCAATTGGTATGTCCAGGTCGGAACCGGTGTTGATGTTTTATTCCTTACGCTAGACATTCGTTACCAGGTCGGGTTAAACCAGATGATCAAATCGGCACAAGGCACAACCGGACTAGCCTATAGTCTAAACGCCACCAACAATATGTGGGTTGTGAGCCTTGGCTTTAAAATATAACCGGCAAATGGAGGTTAATGGTAGAAAATACCGGACTGTATGGATGGAGGGATCTACCGTTTTCCTGATAGAGCAGAACCTTCTGCCTTTTGAATTCAGGATCCAGGAATTAAAAACGTATTCAGATTGTTGTAATGCCATTACTACGATGAATGTAAGGGGTGCAGGTGCCATTGGTGCGATGGCGGGATTTGCCATGGCCCTGGCATTCATGGAAGCCCCTTCTGATGATTTTCTTCCGTTTGTCACAAAAGCCCGCAGGGAGATTGAAGCGACACGTCCTACTGCACGGAATTTATTTTATGCCGCCGAACGGGTTTTTAATGCAGGATTGATTTCCTGCGAAGCGGCCCTTGAAGAAGCTCACCGGATTGCCGACAAAGACGCCTCTGACTCCAGGATGATTGGAGAGATCGGAAATGTGCTTATTCCACATGGAGCCAGGATAGAGACCCATTGTAATGCCGGATGGCTTGCCTTTGTCGATTACGGGACTGCCCTCTCCCCTGTTTATGTTGCTCATGAGCATGGAAAAGAGGTTTTTGTTTATGTTGACGAAACCCGGCCACGGAGCCAGGGTGCAAAGCTGACGGCCTGGGAGCTTCATAATGCCGGGATCCCGCACGTGATCATCCCCGACAATGCCGGCGCACATCTGATGTCGCAGGGAAAGATCGACCTGGTGATCACCGGGGCCGACAGGATTGCTGCTAACGGGGATACAGCCAACAAGATCGGAACTTTGGAAAAAGCAATTTCTGCAAAAGAATACAACATCCCTTTTTATATTGCCGCCCCGACATCCACTATCGATGTAAGCTGTAAAAACGGAAACGATATTATCATTGAGGAGCGAAGCCCGGACGAGATCTTTTATCAGGAAGGACCGGGAGAAGACGGAAAGAACCATAAGATCCTGGTATGCTCACCGGGGTCAAAAGCGCTGAATCCGGCCTTTGATATTACTCCAGGAAAGTTCATCACAGGGATCATAACGGAAAAAGGCCTGATCCGGCCGCGTGAAGAAAATATCAGAAACCTTTTAAAATTATAAATAATGGAAAAGAGAACTTTATGGGGAATATTGCTGGTAGTGGCAGTAATCCTTTTATCTATCAACGTTTCTGCTCAGGAGAAAAAGCAAGAACCAAAGGGAGAGAAGAAGGCCAAAACAGAAAAGAAAGACAAGGACATAAAGAAGGACACCACGATGAATTCCGCCTTAGTGGGTGGACTGAAATTCAGGAGTATTGGTCCTGCATTCACATCGGGGAGGATCGCTGATTTTGCTGTAAACCCAAAAGACCACAATGAATGGTTTGTAGCCGTGGCATCCGGGCATATCTGGAAAACAACAAATGACGGTATCACATTCGATCCTGTTTTTGACAATTACGGCGCTTACTCGATTGGCTGTGTGACCATTGATCCTTCCAATACCAATGTTATATGGGCCGGGACAGGAGAACGGAATTCGCAGCGTGCGTTAGGTTATGGGGATGGCGTATATAAAAGCACGGATGGTGGGAAGACCTGGAAAAACATGGGGTTGAAAGATTCACGCCAGATCGGGGGCATCGTCATTGATCCCCGCAACCCTGATGTGGTTTATGTCGGTGCAGAGGGTTCGGTGTGGGGCCCTGGCGGCGACCGTGGATTGTACAAAACCAGCGACGGGGGAAAAACCTGGAAGAAGATGCTGGAGATCAGCGAAAATACGGGTGTAAAAAACGTCCTCATGGATCCCCGGAACCCGGATATATTGTATGTTTCTGCGGAACAACGGCGGCGGCATGTATTCACCAAGATCGGGGGTGGTCCGGAAACTGCTATCTATAAATCCACCAATGCCGGGGAAACCTGGGACAAATTGACCTCCGGGCTACCTTCCGTTGACATGGGTGGAATGGGAATGGCCATTTCTCCTGTTAATCCAGATGTGATTTATGCAATTATTGAAGCGGCTGAAGATGCCAGCGGGGTTTATCGTTCTTCGAACCGTGGCACCTCCTGGCAAAAAATGAGCGGGCATGTTTCGCAAGGTCAGTATTTTAACCGGATCTTTTGTGATCCTAAGAATGTGGATAAGATCTATACCATGGAAACATTTTCACAGGTATCGGAAGATGGCGGAAAGACCTGGAAACCTATCGGAAACAACAAACGCCATGTGGATGACCATGCCATGTGGATCGAGCCTGAGAATCCCCTGCATTTCCTGATCGGAGGCGATGGCGGCGCTTATGAAACCTTTGATGGAGGTAAAGAATTTATTTTTAAATCCAATCTTCCGGTGACGCAGTTTTACAGAGTGCAGGTGGATAACTCCCTTCCTTTTTATTATGTTTATGGAGGAACACAGGACAACAATTCAGTAGGTGGGCCTTCAAGGTCGACAAGAGGAGAAGGCGTTCTGTCCGATGATTGGTTTGTCACCAACGGAGGCGATGGTTTCTGGTCACAGATCGATCCTGAAGAACCGGATATTGTCTATGCAGAATCCCAGTATGGAGGCATGGTACGGTATGACCGGAAAAGTGGGGAAATGCTTGATATCCGCCCGGAACCGAGAAAAGGAGAAGACAGTTATAAGTGGAACTGGAACACTCCGCTGTTCATCAGCCCACATTCCCATACACGTCTCTATTGCTCGGCAAATAAGGTTTTTCGTAGTGACGACCGGGGCAGTACCTGGCAGGTGATCAGTGATGACCTGACAGGAAAGATCGACCGCAATACCTGGCCCGTGATGGGAAAATACTGGAGCATCGATGCCGTACAAAAAGATATTTCAACATCCTTATATGGAACGATAATTTCTCTTGCCGAATCACCTGTAAAAGAAAACCTTCTATATGCAGGAACTGATGACGGGCTCATCCAGGTAACTGAAGATGCCGGGAAGAACTGGACTAAAATTGCAACATTCCCGGGAATTCCGGAAAACACCTATGTGAGTTGCATTTTTCCATCCCGTTTTGATGAAAATACCGTATTTGCATCTTTCGACAATATCCTTCGTGATGATTTCAAACCTTACCTTTTAAAGAGCATTGATAAAGGAAAGAGCTGGATTTCGATTTCGGGAGACCTGCCAGCCAATGGAACCGTTCACAGCGTCCAGCAGGATTTTGTTAACCCTGAACTTCTTTTTGCAGGAACCGAATTCGGCTGTTTTTTCACCATCGATGGCGGGAAGAAATGGATCCAGCTGAAATCTGGTATTCCCACTATTCCCGTGAGGGATATGGCGATCCAGAAAAGAGAAACCGACCTGGTACTGGCAACCTTTGGTCGTGGGTTTTATATACTGGATGATTATTCGCCGCTTCGTTTTCTCCAGAAAGAGAACCTCGATAAGGATGGTTATCTTTTTCCGGTAAAGGATGCCCTGATGTATATCCCGAGGGATGGTAAAGACAGCCAAGGAGCTATGGTTTTTACGGCAAAGAATCCTGATTTCGGAGCCATCTTTACGTATTACCTGAAAGAAGTTCCGAAAACGCTGAAAGAGAAACGGCAGGAAAAGGAAAAAGAGTTGTTCAAGAAGAGCGAACCGATACCGCAACCTTCAGACGCCGACCTGCGTGCAGAAAAGAATGAGATCTCTCCTTATCTCACATTCACCATTACGGATGAAAACGGCAATGTTGTAAGAAACATCCGGAAGAGCCCTTCAAAAGGAATAAGCAGGGTGAACTGGGACTTGCGTTACCAGGCAATACATACCATTGAAGCAGGTGAAAAATTTGATCCGGTGAAGGACAATGGCAGCGGAATTCTTGCAATGCCCGGGAAATACAAAGTGGCCCTTTCCCTGACAAGCGCCGGTGAGACAAAACTGCTTGCAGGGCCGGTGGATTTCAATGCTGTTGTGCTTAACAACACCACACTTCCCGCACCCGACCGCACAGCTATGGTTGAATTTAACAAAAAGGTGGCAGATCTTGCACGGGTCATGCAGGGAACAGAACAGTATGCCAATCTGCTTAATAAAAACGTGAATGATATCCTGGTATCGCTGAACGGAACGCCCTCTGCTTCAGCAGACCTGAAAAAGAAGGCGCTGGAACTGCAACTTCAGCTTGACGAGATCCTGAATGTAAAGTTTAACCTGAGAAGCAAGAAGCCCAGCCAGGAAGAAAATCCTCCTGCCCCTGTACCCTTGAATTCCCGGCTTGATAAGATTGCCTGGTCAACCTGGTCTTCCACTGCGCTGCCTACGCAGTTACAGTTGGACGCATACCAGATCCTGAAAGAGGAATTTCCTCCGTTGTACGACCAGGTTAAACACATCGGTACGGTAGATCTTCCGGAACTGATAAAACAGATGGACAAGCTGAAAGCGCCACCTATACCGGGATGGTTGCCGGAATATAAATAATTACGGTACACGATGCACGGCACACGTCACACGTACCGTGAACCGTGAACCGTGAACCGTGTCACCTTTTATTTTTGAAAGATATAAGTATTTTATTTATTGAACCCTGAGTGGCACAAAGAAGTTATTTCCAGGATATTCTCAGTGTTTTAGGAAGCAATGTAGTTGTGACCATTTGTAACCTGGCCATTGGGATTATTCTTTCCCGTTTGCTGGGGGCGGCAGGTTTCGGGATGTATTCATCGATCATTGTTGTCCCTGTCATGGTTATCGGTTTCACCCAGCTGGGGATCCGGAGATCGGCTATTTATCATATCGGCCTGAAAAAAGACCCTGAAAAGGATATTATATCCGCTCTGTTCATCTTAATTCTAATATCCAGCTTTCTGAGTATTCTGATCTGTACGCTGGTGTACCTTTACTCAGAATCCCGGACTTATAATCCCCTGCTTATCGGGATTGTCTTTCTCACCATCCCACTCCTGCTGGGAAATGTATTTGCCGGTGGTTTTTTTCTGGGGAAGGAACAGATCCGGCGCGCCAATTACCTGAATATAGCCCCGACAGCCATTAATCTTGTTTTTGTGATCTTTTTCGTCCTGATCCTCAGATGGTCGGTTTTGGGCGCTTTTATCGCAGTTGCACTTGCCAACCTTGTAACTTTCGCTTTTGTTTGCCACGTCCTCGTTGTTCACGACCATTACGGGATTACATGGAAATACCATGAACATCTCATGAAAAGCATGGTCCGCCTTGGAATCATGAATGCAGTGGCCATTTTTATCATGCAACTTAACTATCGCTTCGACATCCTGATGCTGAAGAAAATGTCGTCGCTCGAGCAGGTAGGGTACTATTCCGTGGCAACCCAGTTCGCCGAGCAGCTCTGGCATATTCCTTACGCCATTGAAACCATCATCATGAGCCGGAGCGCCAATACGAAAGACAACAAGTTTGTAAACAAAACCGTTGCATCTATCTTCCGGGTCTCCTTACTGATCGGGATCGTGGGATGTCTTTTGATGTTCTTTATTTCACCTTTTCTGATTCCCCTGATCTTCGGAACTGAATATTTGCATAGCGTCCCGCTGATCCAGGCTATTTTACCGGGGATCCTTTTGCTGGTTGCATTCCGGATTTTGAACAGCCGCCTCATCGGGATGGGAAAGCCCCAGAATGCGATCTGGACCTTCCTGCCGGCACTCCTGCTGAATATCGGGCTGAACCTTCTCTGGATACCGAAATACGGCGCACTGGGATCTGCATGGGCGACCAATGTGAGTTATGGCGCCGGATCGCTGGTGTTTATCTTTCTCTATGCGAAAAAAATCAAAATGCCTGTATTGGAGATTTTCACCTACCGGAAAAGTGATTTCTATTTTTTCCGTGATTTAAAACTTTTTCCAGGATGGAAAAGCAAAACCTGAAAGAGGTTCCGGTCTTTTTTATTATTGGGCAACTATATTATTAACAGACGCGGGTTTCAAGATTTCAGGAAGACCCTGTGATAAATAAAGTCACAAAGTTACAGAGTCACAAAGAAAAAACTCACCAGCTCGCCAACCCGCCAGTTCACCAGCTAAACATTCCCTGATGCCTAATGACCTATGGCTAACTCCTTCCCCTGCCAGCTTGTCCGCTTGTCCGCCTGTCCGCTAATTAACGCTTCGTTACTTCACTTCTTCGTCTAAAGAGAAAATTCTTACTTTTGTCTTACGAACAATATTGAAATTAATCCCCAGATAAGATGTACGAATTCATTAAAGGACGGTTAACAGAGAAGACTCCTACCTATGCAGTAATCGAAGCAAACGGCATCGGCTACCTGTTGCATATTTCATTGCATACTTACTCGCAACTGAAAGAGGATGAACATTGCATGCTGCTGGTGCACATGGTTGTGCGGGAAGATGCTATGATCCTTTTCGGGTTTGCAGGAGCTGATGAACGGGAACTGTTTCGCCAGCTCATCAGCGTTTCCGGCGTTGGACCCAATACCGCCCGGATGATTCTTTCGTCCATTCAGCCTACAGAAATTGCCCAGGCCATCATCCAGGGAAATGCGCCATTACTGCAGAGTATTAAAGGGATCGGCTCAAAAACTGCCCAACGCCTGATTGTTGATCTGAAAGACAAACTTTCAAAGGATCTGATTCCGTATGAAAAAATGGCGGGCGGATACAATACTAAGAAAGATGAAGCGTTATCAGGATTGATAATTCTCGGCTTTTCCAAAATGATGGCCGAGAAAGCGCTGACTAAAGTTATCGAGAGAGAAGGCTCGGCTTTACCGGTGGAACAATTGATCAGGCATGCTTTGAAGATATTGTAAGGAAAAAGCATGTCCTGTGATTACTTTTTCTCAGCACATTTTTAATCAGAATTCTGGATTTAGTGAGAATAAATAGTTACATCCTTAATCTCTCGTATTTATTCCTGATGCTGTTCCTCGCCGGGAATTCTTTCGCATTCACTATTCCTGATATTAAAAATAACGGGGTTTCCTTCCCCGGATTACCCCCTGATAGTCTTCCAAAAGGGGATACCATTAAACTGCGTTATCCCTTTAATGAAGAATCCACCATTCCGGGATCATCTTCAAATAATTTATATCTCAAAAACCCCTCCAACCTACAGGCAACGGTTGAATATGACCCGGTAACGCACCAGTATGTGAGGGTTTACAAGATCGGGAAAATAACCTATCGTGTTCCCGAAACAATGACATTCGAGGAATTCCAGGAAGAAGATAACAAGCAAATGCTTCAGAAATATTGGAAAGAAAGAGCCGAAGCAGCCAGCATTGATAACAATAAAGGGTTTATCCCGAAGTTGCATATCGGAGGAAAAGTATTTGAAACCATCTTCGGCAATAATACTGTCGATATTCGTCCCCAGGGATCGGCGGAGATCACCTTCGGAATTGTTTCGAACCGCCGTGACGATCCTATGTTGAACACAACTCAGCGCAGGCAAACGAACTTCGATTTTAACGAGAAGATCCAGATGAACGTGATCGCCAAGATCGGTGATAAGATCGAATTTAAATGCAATTACAACACAGAAGCAACCTTCGAATTTGAAAATAAATTAAAACTTAAATATGAGGGGAAGGAAGATGACATCATCCAACTCATCGAAGCCGGGGATGTGAATCTCCCCCTCAGTAGTACCCTGATCAAGGGTAGCGAGAGCCTGTTTGGGATTAAGGCCAAGTTGCGCTTCGGAAGGTTGACCGCGACAGCCCTTTATTCGCAGCAGAAAAGCGAAACCAAGAACATCACCGTCCAGGGAAATGCCCAGACCACGAATTTTTCGATTCCTGCAAATGCATATGAAGCAGACCGACACTTCTTCGTAGCACAGGCTTTCCGCAGCAAATATAAGGCGGCCCTTAAGACACTTCCGGTGATTTCCTCGAGCATCAATATCGTACGGATGGAAGTTTGGATAACTAATATTGGCGCGGCTGTCACTGATAACCGGAACATCGTTGCCTTTATGGACCTTGGCGAAAATGATCCATACAACAAGGCAAGGTTTCATGGTACTTACGGGAAGACGAATCCTTCAAATAATTCAAATGATCTGCTCAAGTTGATCATGCCTCATCCTTCGGATTCGGTTTACGTCCGGAACATTAACAAAGTAGGCAGCTATCTTGCCCAGTATTTTAATCTCGTTTCCGGGTTGGATTACGAAAAAGTGCAAAGCGCACGAAAACTGCTTCCTTCCGAGTATTCCTTTAATCCCAAGCTTGGATTCATTTCACTGAATACTACGTTGAACCCCGGCCAGGTGCTTGCTGTAGCTTACCAGTATCAGATAATAGGAGATACAACGGTATATCAGGTGGGAGAGTTTGCCAACCAGGGAATCAATGTCCCTTCCTGCCTCATTGTGAAACTGCTAAGAAGCACGGAACTGAATACCCATATCCCGATATGGAACCTGATGATGAAAAATGTTTACTCCCTCAACGCATACCAGGTTCAAAGCCAGAATTTTAATTTAAACATATTGTATTCCGGGAATAAAAATGGCGTTCCGACCGCTTACATCACCGAAGGCAGGATCAGTGGTTCTCTTCTATTGCGTGTGATGGGCTTTGACAACCTTAATCAGCAGATGAACCCACCCTCAGACGGGATGTTCGATTTTATCGATGGTGCAGCTGTTCAGGGAGGAACCATCCAGGCTTCCAATGGAAGGATATTCTTTCCATCACTTGAACCTTTCGGACAGGATCTCAGGGATTCTATCTATGACCCGAAGGATCCACAGAATTCACTAAACCTGGCAAACAAATATTGCTTTGATTCCTTGTACACGGTGACCCCTTCCACGGCAAAGCAATATACTGATAAAAATAAATTTATCCTGCAAGGTTTTTTCAAATCCTCTGTAGGATCAGAAATTTCGCTAAACGCTCTGAATGTCCCTCAAGGTTCTGTGAAGGTGACAGCAGGTGGGGTTCTCTTAACGGAGAATGTGGATTATACAGTTGATTATACGCTTGGAAGGGTCAGGATCATTAACGAAGGAATTCTCAATTCCGGTACACCGATCAACATCTCATTGGAAAGTAACCAGATGTACAACATTCAAACCAAACGGTTGATGGGTGCTCATTTTGATTACAAGATCAACAAGGATTTTATCATCGGGGGAACCATTCTCAACCTCAATGAACAACCGTTGACACAGAAGGTCAACTATGGAGATGAACCGATCTCTAATACAATGTGGGGATTGTCTCTTACTTACAGGACTGATTCAAGGCTCATCACCCGGATCGTGAATATGCTGCCCTTTATACATACCAAGGCGGTTTCGAAGATAGCAGTGGATGCCGAATTTGCACAGTTCATCCCCGGCCATTCAAAATCCATCGGAAAAGCCGGTACTTCCTACATTGATGATTTTGAGGGTTCAAGTTCGACCATCGATCTTAAAAATATCGGAACCTGGTTTCTGGCCAGTACCCCGCAGGGACAAGCTTCTGCTTCAATGTTTCCCGAAGCCGCTCCTGGAACTGGTTTGGCTTATGGATTCAACCGTGCAAAACTATCATGGTACATCATTGATCCTTTATTTTACGACAAGAATCAGAACCTGATGCCGCCCAATGTTAATAACACGGAGCTTTCCAAAAACTATGTACGACAGGTATGGGAGACTGAGGTCTTTCCAAATAAGCAACCGCTGAATGGGGTGCCGGTGAATCTGGCTGTGTTAAATCTGGCCTATTATCCTTCTGACCGGGGGCCTTATAATTATGATGTCAGACCCGGTGCATACTCGAAAGGAGTTGCCAACGACGGAACACTTCAGGCACCAGAAACGCGTTGGGGCGGTATGATGAGAGCAATGGTATCCACCGATTTTGATGCTGCCAATATCCAGTATATCGAATTTTGGATGATGGATCCGTTTACGAGTGATTCAACCATCTCGGGCGATCTGTATTTCAATCTTGGGGATGTTTCTGAAGATATTCTCCGCGATGGCATGAAATCTTTTGAAAACGGATTACCTACTTCCGGCGTGATTACCAATGTAGATACAACAATATGGGGAAGGGTCCCTAGCGTTGAGGCACTGGTGAATGCATTTGATAATACTCCTGGTTCACGAAAGTACCAGGATGTAGGTTATGACGGGTTGAGCGATGCTGATGAACGTACATTCTTCGATACGACTTACCTGAAGAAAATTGCCGCCCTTTACGGGGTAAATTCACAAGCCTATCAGCTGGCGCTTAGGGATCCTTCATCCGATGATTTCCATTATTTCAGAGGGACTGATTATGATAATCAATCACAATATTCCAGTATTCTTGAACGGTATAAAAATTATTCCGGGGTTGAAGGTAACTCACCAGCATCCGATAATTCACCGGAAAGCTATCCGACCATGTCAACTACCCTCCCGAACGTGGAAGACATCAATAATGACAATACACTGAGTGAAAACGAGGGTTATTATCAATATGTCGTGCACCTGAATGCCAGTAAAATGAAGGTGGGACAAAATTACATCACGGATATGTACCATGCTACAGATATCCCATTGGCCAATGGATCAAAGGGTAATGTCCGATGGTACCAATTCAAAATTCCCGTTCGTACCCCGGATAAAACGGTTGGGAATATCCAGGGATTTACCTCCATCCGATTCATGCGAATGTTCTTTAAGGGGTTTCACAAAAATATTGTTTGCCGTTTTGCAACACTTGATCTTACGAGGGGAGAATGGCGTACTTATCAATACGACTTGCTTCAGCCGGGTGAATACATCCCCGACAACAACCAAAACAAAACGACTTTTGATGTTTCTACGGTCAGCATTGAGGAAAATGGCAGCAAACAACCCATCCCCTATGTGATGCCACCGGGCATTTCCCGTGAAACAAACTGGGGATCTACTAACCAGCAGCAATTGAATGAACAATCGATGG
>JBEKST010000015.1:0-20052 GCA_049516815.1 Bacteroidales bacterium
AAGTTGTAACTCCATGTTACCGGTACCCTTGAATTCTTCGAAAATAACTTCGTCCATCTTGGAGCCGGTATCTGTAAGTGCTGTAGCGATGATGGTGAGTGAACCACCATTCTCGATCTGGCGTGCAGCGCCAAAGAACCGTTTGGGTTTCTGGAGAGCATTGGCCTCAACACCACCGGAGAGCACCTTACCGGATGCAGGTGCAACCGTGTTATAGGCACGTGCCAGCCGCGTTATGGAGTCAAGCAGAATGACCACATCGTGGCCACATTCAACAAGACGTTTGGCCTTTTCAAGTACAATATTGGAGATGCGTGCATGGCGTTCAGCAGGCTCATCAAAAGTGGATGAAATAACTTCTGCTTTCACACTGCGTTGCATATCTGTGACTTCTTCCGGTCGTTCATCGATCAGCAGGACGATCATGTAAACTTCCGGGTGATTGAATGAGATGGCATTGGCGATATCCTTTAAAAGTACTGTCTTACCGGTCTTCGGCTGGGCAACAATCAATCCCCTCTGGCCGAATCCGATGGGAGCAAACATATCGATGACACGGGTTGACAGGGAATCCTGGGGATGGCCGGTTAGCTTGAATTTTTTCATCGGGAATAAGGGGGTAAGGAAATCGAACGGGATGCGGTCGCGTACCTCTTCAGGTGTACGGCCGTTAATCAGTTCAACCTTGATCAAAGGGAAATACTTTTCACCTTCTTTCGGTGGCCTGATCGTGCCCCTTACGGTATCCCCGGTTTTAAGTCCGAACAACTTGATCTGTGACTGGGATACATAAACATCGTCGGGTGAATTCAGGTAGTTATAATCGGACGAACGTAAAAATCCATATCCATCGGTCATGATCTCGAGAACCCCTTCGGTTACTGTGATACCTTCAAATTCGAAGGTGTATTCCTCATGGTGTTTCTCGGGAAATTTCTTATGATATTCACGGTGTTTCCGCTCTTCAGTCTGGCCTTGATCATCACCTTGCTGAATGGGTTCACCTTCAATGATTTGAACCGTCTCGACCTTGTCGATGGCTGGAATTTCAAGGTCACCATTCTTTTCATAAACGGGAATACCTTGTTCCATGTGACGTTCGGCCAGATTTTCAAATTCAAAGGGTTCCGGGATATTCAATGGAAGATCATGCTGGCCTTCAGGGTGTTTTTCCGGCTGTTTTTCTTGCTGTTTTTCCGGCTGTTTTTCAAAATGTTGATCCGGCTGTTTTTCAAGATGCTGTTCCGGCAGCTTTTCGAAATGCTGTTCCGGTTTTTTTTCAAAGGTTCTTTCCGGCTGTTTCTCTGGTTTTTTATCAGGGCTATCCGTAAAAACTGCTTTTACGAAAGGTGCTGCAGGAAGGTTTGTGGATGCTGCAAGCCGTGGTTTCATAAGTGTTCGTTGCCTGCGCGGCCGGAATTCTTTTTTAACCGTCTTTTTTTCTTTTTCGAGGAGTTCCTGGGACGGATTTAATGCCTGCTGATCCAGGATTTTATAAATGAGTTCCTGTTTGGTGAACTTATCAGGTTTGGGAATATTGAGTTGTTTTGCAATTTCTTTAATCTCGTCCAGTTCTTTACTGTCGAGTGATAAAATATCATACATTGGATTAAGATTTGATAATAATAAGTTGGATTGGGGTGGAGTGGTAATGAATCACTTAATAAAAATAATTTTTGGAATAATCGATTTGAAAATAATGTTTGGTTGAATTCTTTTCTGACTGAATATTGTCAAATGAAAGATACCGGGAATCAAAAGTGCTACAAAGATATAAAATAAAACATGAATGTCAATAAAATATTTTTTAAGAATCCTGCAAGTGCAAAAATCTTTCCTAATTTCGCAGCGCCATCTTATAATACATTTGAAATAATAACGCTTCCCCAGGTATTAAAATATTTGAATTATGATCCAGCGAATCCAGAGTTTGTATTTATTCGTCGTTGCAGTTGCCTGCACGTTATTGTTTTTCTTCCCTATGATCGATTATATTGATCCCGGACTTGGAACATATAAGTTATTTGCCACAGGACTGAAATCCACAGGTATTATGCCGGGAACTCTTTTTTTCTGGGAGACCTTGCCAATGCTCATCATGGTCGTTGCTTCCCTGGTTTTGGCTTTGGTTACCATCTTCCTTTACAAAAGACGCATAATCCAGTTTAAACTTGTCAACATCAATGTTCTGTTAAATGTTTTACTGGTGGCCTTGGTATTTCTGCTTTACAGCAGGATCTTTGAGAAGCGCCTTCATATTCCTTCGACTTACGAGTTCGGTATGTACATTCCACTGATCTCATTGGTCTTTTTGGTATTGGCCAGCAGGGCGATACGAAAGGATGAAGCGCTGGTTAAATCTTCAGACAGGCTACGGTAAAAAAATAGCGAAATAGCGAAAAGCGAAATGGCGAAATAATTATCAATTCTCATTTCTCACATCTCACATCTCACATCTCACCACACTTCACCTGGTTCCTTCCCGACATCTCTCCATATTGATGCTCTATCCATGAATCCCTTTACAAGGTGCTCTTTTGCCAGCCGGAGATAAAGAGTGGTAAGGGAAAATTTTCCTTCTTCAGTGATCAGGGTGAAAATTTCGGGGTTGAGGATCTGGATGCCGCTGAAGGCGAGCATTTCCAAATTCCCGGAAGATTCAAATGAAAGGATCTTTTCCCCTGTTTTCAGATTTGTCCAACCACACAGGCGATGACCGGGATTGAAAAGAAAATAGCGTGAGGTCTCCCTCTTTCTGACCGCCAGAGTTGCGAGTGAATGAGATTGAATGTGGTATTCCATCATGCTGTGAAGATCCAGGTCGGAAATGATATCAACATTCCTGACAAAAAAGGGTTCCCTACCGTGAAAGAACCCGGAAGATTTTTTTAGCCCGCCACCGGTATCGAGCAATTGATCCTTCTCGTCGGAAATAGTAATATTCAAATTAAAATTACTATTCCGATCAAGGTATTGGATGATCTGGTCCGCAAAATGGTGAACATTGATAATGATCTCCTTCACTCCATAATTCGCAAGATGCCGGATGGCGCCTTCAAGCAGGGTGCGGCCATCAACTTTCATCAGGGCTTTCGGGATGGTATCAGTGATGGGCCGGAGCCTCGTTCCCAAGCCGGCAGCCAGTATCATCGCCTTGTATGGAATAGTTTGTTCAGGAACCATGTGTTCAATAAATTATTTATTCAATTCTGGATGCTGAAGGTCGATCGTTACATCAAACTTTGAACAGATATGTTTGGCCAGTTCCCCGGCGCAATATACTGAGCGGTGCTGGCCGCCGGTACAGCCAAAACTGACCGACAGGTTCGTGAAACCCCGTTCAATGTACTTTCTTATGCTCTGATCCACCAATGAACAGGCATGGTTCAGGAATTCCCCTACATCAGGTTCCTTTTCCAGGAACGCAATGACCTGAGGATCATTCCCGGTCAGTGCACGGTATTCCTCATATCTTCCGGGATTGGGTAAAGCGCGGCAATCAAATACGAACCCTCCTCCGTTCCCGCTATCATCGGCAGGGATCCCGGTATTATATGAAAAACTTGAAATCATTACAGTTAATTGGTTGCTTGTTGCTTTGAAAGAACGAAATGCCGGGTCGACAATGATCTTCCCCAGCGCTTCCTCCAGCATGGGCAAGGGTAAAGGAAGTGATCTTGTGTCCAGTAAATACTGCAAATTCGTTATGGCAAAAGGTATGCTCTTCAGAAAATGGGGTTTGTTCTCATAATATCCCCGGAAACCATAGGCTCCCAAGGACTGGAGGATGCGTATCAGGACAAACCCGTTATAAAATAGACGAAATGATTTCCGGTCGACGGGATAATAATTTTCCAGAACATCCAGGTAATATTCCAACAACATCTCTCTTACATGTTCAGGCACCGATGCTTTTGCATCATATAACAGTGAAACGATATCGTATTGAAGGGGCCCTTTCCGGCCTCCCTGGTAATCAATGAACCAAGGTTCACCCTGTATCAGCATGATGTTCCTCGATTGAAAGTCACGGTACATAAAATGATCTGATCCTGCGCCAAGAAGGAACTGCACGAGAGTATGGAAATCATCCTCCATTTTCTGCTCATCAAACGGTACCTTCGCCAGCTTCAGAAAATAGTATTTAAAATAATTCAGATCCCACATCATCGACTGGCTGTCGAATACCTGCCGCGGATAACATTTTGAATAATCCAGTTCCTTTCCTGCGACCACCTGGAAAACCGGTAAAAAACTGATGACCTTTTTGTATATCCGGATCACAACTTCAGGGAAATCCCGATAATCCTTCCGGTTCCCGGAAAGGTAATTGAATAAGGTCAGATCGCCCAGGTCGCAGAGCAGGTATACCAGTCCGGATGTATCGGATGCGTGCACCAAGGGAACCGGCAGCTTATGACGGTGAAATATCTGAGAGAAGGAAATAAATGCCTCATTCTCTTTCCGGTCTTCATTAAATATGCCCATCACCGAACCTCGCTCGCCTTCCAAACGGTAGTACTTCCGGTAAGAACCGGATACGGGAAGGAAGGTCATGCTTTTCGCTTCAGTTCCCGCCCATTGATGATACAATTCCTTTATTTTTAGTTCTTCATCCTTCATTTTTCATTCTTCATTAACTTCAACAACTTTTATCTCCGGTTCAATAAATACGAGATATTTCTTCACTTTCATGTAGCCCAGTTCATTCAGTAATTTGCCATAAAGCCCGATCTGTTTTTCCTGTTCTTTCGTAGGTTTTCCGGTTTTAAAATCCAGAACAATCGCTTCATTCTCCCTTATGATAACCCGGTCCGGCCTGTATACATGCCCGTTTTCACGCAGGATCTCGGCTTCGATCCGGATTTTATTTTCCGGAAGAAAAAACGGGCGGATTAATGGATCGGCAAGCAGTAAGCGGATCTTCGTGAGCAACTGCTCCATTTGTTTTTGATCGATCATCCCTTCATCGTTCATCTTCAGGAGAACATATTCCTCATCTCCTGTCTTCAGGATCCTTGAAAAAGCAGTATGAACCAGATTTCCCCATTGGAAGTTTTTCTGAGGATCGGCGATGTCCCAGGCTTCAGGGGCGCTGGTACGGATCAGCACTTTTTCGCGCCAATCGCTGCTGATCATAGAGGTCAAAGATCTATTGGCAATTGTTTTATCATTCACTTTTGCTTTATACTGGGAAACCGTTCCAAATTCATACACTCTATTTTCTTCCGACCATAGTTCCGATTGTTGCAGGTAGTGGAAAAAGAATGCAGGGACGGTTTCGGGAGTTCCGGGTTTGGCCGGCGGGGCAGGAGAAAACACGAACAACCTTTCTTCCGGGCGTGTCATTGCAACATATAGCAGGTTGATGGCATCCAGCAAGGTTTTATCTTTTTCCTCCGCTGACAGTTCGCTGAATTCCGTTTTCTCCATTGATTTACCGGTTTCAAGCATTGCAGCCGGAAGTCCGTAAAATCCTGCTTTCGGAAGATCCACCCAAATATATTTTTTGGTCAACATTTTCTTTTCCGTAAAAAAAGGAAGGATCACGACAGGGAACTGCAGGCCTTTGGCCTTGTGCATGCTCATGATGCGAACTGCATTCATGCCATCGGGCATGATGATAGAAAACGAATCTTTGTTTTCATCCCACCATTCAAGGAAATCCACTGTGCTGGAAGAATGTTTCCGTGAATATTTCAGAACTTTATCCAGGAAGAACTGGAGGTATGGATCGGCGTTGGCCTCCGGGTAAAACACACGCACCAATTCCTCGATGGCATCGTATACCGGCCTTGTTCTTAGCTTGTCGGGATATACCAGTATTTTGTTTGCCTGTAATAACCGGAAGATAAAATCCTTGCCTGGTTTTGAAGGGATCCCCGACAATAATCCATGAAGGCCGGGAGCTGAAAGTTTCCCTTTTCCATACAGGTAAGTAAGCAGTTCCGCAATCAGAACAATATTGTTCGATCCATACAACAAACGCATGAACCCTGTCAGGAAGTTGACTTCGGGCGAGTTCATGAGCATGAGCGACTCAGTGGAGATCACGTCGATATCATTGCCCAGGAGGAATCGTGCGATCTCGCTTCCTTCTTCATTTCTCCTGCAGAGAATAGCGATATCCTGTCTCCGAAAACCTGCTGCTTCCTGTTCATGGATAGTTTCCAGAATGCGTGATCTCATGTATTCCCTGAATTGTCCACCTTTTAGTTCGCGCCCTGCAAATTCAATGCGGATATATCCACCGTCAGCACCGGTCATTGATTTTTGTTCGAGGCTGTCGTAAACCAACTGGTTATATGGGGTTAACAGGGTCTTCAGCTGTGAAAAGAATGCATTATTAAATTCGACGATCTCTTTCTTTGATCTGAAATTTGTATCGAGCGATTCCTTATCGAAATGATACTTTAAAATCTTTTCGCTTTCCCGGAGTGACTTGTTCATCTCGCTTCCGGGGATGGCAGGTAAATCAGCAAACTGCCTTACATCCCCGTTTCTCCACCGGTAAATGGCCTGTTTGCCGTCTCCGACCACTAGGTTGAAAAACCCACTGGAGAGTGAATTTTCCACCAACGGGAGAAGATTGTGCCATTGAAGGATGGAAGTATCCTGGAATTCATCGATCAGGATATGTTTGAATTTTTCACCCAGCCGCTCATAAATGAAGGGAACCGGTTCATGCAGGATAAACCGCGAGATACGTTGGTTGAATTCGGAGATATGTACAATGTTATTTTGTTTCTTAAATCCGTCGAGCAGCTGCCCTATCACATTCAATACCGCCATTGGGAAAAGGGTTTTCAAAACGGCCAATGAAAGATGATACAGGTATTTCCCTTCCGTGTAAGTGTGTTGTATCTCCTCATAAGTTGCAGTCAGTTCAGGTTTGAGGTTCAGGATCGCTTCTTTTTCGGCAACGCCGGCACTCCCGCTGGTCCATTTGTCTTCTTCAACGGTTTTTCTCACATAGGAGTTAGGCTCAATGAAATCCAGGTTACCTTTCGATAGCTTTTCGAAGTAACGTGAGATGCCGGACCTTCCCTGGTAAAATGCAGAAGCCGGCAGGTTCGAAGTATCTATTAATGCTACAGCTTTACAGGCAAGGGAGCTGATTTTCTGCTCAAAAGCCCCCGTTTGCTTTTTTAAGCTTCCTGCAATCCTGGAAAAATCATCCAGCGTCAGATCCTTTAATTTTTCAAGCTGCTGATTTCCTTCTTCATCCAGCAGGATCCTGGCAAAATTCAACAGGATCCGTTCAATGTTCCAGTCCTGCTCATCATCCATCCTGTTCTCAATAAACCTGACCAGCAGGTTTGTCAACCCGGCATCCGCACCTACCTTATCGATCAGGAGATCAACGGCAGTGGTTAGTAATTCATCACTGTCGATCTCGACATTAAAGTTCACAGGTAACCCGAAATCATGCGCGAAAGTCCGGATGATACGGTGTGAAAAGCTGTCGATGGTGCCGATGGTAAAGTCGGAATAGTCGTGAAGGATCAGCCGTATTGCCTCGCCGGCTTTCTTTTGAATTTCTTGCTCCGTGAGTTTGGTTTCACTGATCAACGCAGGCAGCAGGTTATTGGTCGTGGAAGCGCTTCTTCCTTCCGGTACACCTGCCAATTCCTTCAGGCTGCACAGTACCCGTTCCTTCATTTCATTGGCAGCCTTATTCGTAAATGTAATTGCCAGGATGTGCCTGAATTGATCAGGTTCAGGCAAGATCAACCGGAGGTATTCCTTCACCAGTGTGAACGTTTTACCGGAACCTGCAGATGATTTGTAGACTGTGAACGACAAAACAATTTCGATTTTATTCCTTCTCCTGACCTCTTCGTCAGCCATGATTCGGAGGTTGAATAAGTTTCCTGTTGAATGATCCCCGGCAGGATCAGTGTTATTTTCCTTTAACTGGTTTTTTATTTTTTATTTTATCACTTTTAAAAAAATCGCCCCAGTTGCTGAAATCCCGCTGATAAGAAAGTCCGACTCCCTGGGTATAAGGCGCATTGTTATACAGCAGTCCTACTGTATTGGTGCGGTTAAACGCCCGGATCCACCATCTCAGGTTATTGGTCAATCTATACTCTAATTTAACATCGCCCACGAAAGTACTTGCTTTCTGAGCCGTTGAGTTGGGGTTCAGTGAATTCACCCCGAAGAGTCCTTCGATCAGCAGCCGTTCATTGAACAGCTGGGTGGAGACTGCAACGTCAATTTCCTGTCCGGGAACGTATGATGAACGGCGGTAATTTACTCCGATGTCAACATCTTTCGACACCTTTGAAAGTAAGGAATTGAACTGACTCATAATGAGTGACAAGGATGTTGAACTTACATCGATGTTTCCCAATGAATTTCCTTTATAGGATTTAAACTGGCCTAAAACCAGTATACTGATTATTTGCTGGGTCATTTCTGTTGTATTTACCGTATCAATGGAGCTGTAAACTTTTGATTTTACACTTTCATCTGCATTCGGCAGGTTAAGCCCGAAAGAGATAGTGGGATTTGCGAGTTGTCCTGAAAGCCGGATAATGCATTCAACCGGGATCCGTTTGTATCTGTCTCCTTCGGTTGACAGGTCCCCAAGGGGAACTCTTGTTTTGTAAATGGCGCTCAAGTTGATGTCGGCATTGGCAGGGTCGCCCGACCAGCTGATCCGGCTTCCATCCTCAATGGAGAAACTATAACTCATCAGGCTCTTCATCTGGAAATGAAAGGATCCTTTCCGGATTGTATAGGTACCCGAAAGTGAGAATCCAATAGTGGGTGTCATTCCCATGGTCAGGTTTCCTGATCCCGAGCCTTTGATATCACCCAACTGGTTGGGCAACGAGACTTCCACATCTGCAGAGGGATTGACCAACACGGCGAGCCCCAGGGAAAGACCTTTTGGTGTGCCATTGGGAAAAGGCACTTCGTTCCGGGTTGAGTCGTTCAAATGTTTTGTGAAAATGATGTAGTCGTTCTGGCCCACGTCAGCGGCGGAACTGATAGGTATGTACACGTGGGTTCCGCCACCCGTTTGGGCCCTGGCATTGATGGAAATATTATCTGCAGGCCCGGTGATCCTGACATTCCCTGTTGCCCGTGCTGTCCCATAAAAGATGTTGTTTTGGGCATAGGTGTTCCGGAAGATGGAAAAATCATCAGGTTCAATGGTCAGATCAAGGTTAAGACTATGAAAATAATTATGATAGATCTTTCCGCTGAGATAGGCTTTATTTCCGAGGGAATCATAAATGGTAACGTGGTTAAAATTGAAAGCGGTGCTGTCAAGGGTAACCACATCCACCACCGAGTAAGGTATGTTCAGATAATTGATCTTGAATTCCGTACGCATGAGATTGAGCTTTCCGGCCAGCCTGGGTTTATCCGGGGAACCCGAAACCGTGACATCCCCTGAAACCAAACCACTGAGCCTTGACATGAAACTGGCCACGAAAGGAGAAACCATTTTCAGATTCAGATTTTTCACTAACAAGTTAAAATTCATATGAGGTTCAGGCTTACCAAGGTAATAACTCCCTTTCAGCGAAAGGGGAATGTCGGTTCCTGCATTATTTGTATAAAAGATCCGGGAATCCACGTCAAACCGTTCTTCATTATCATCATAAAAAACATTGAACTTCGCATCCCCAAGGAGTTCCTTGTTGAACGCGAATTTATCGATTGTTATATCCGAGAGGACCCTAAGGGAATGTGGTATATTCATTAGTTTCAGGCTGCCACTCAGGATTCCATCGACATTGATCTGCGGATTTTCCAGAAGATAGTCAAGATCGGAAATATCCACCTTATTGAAATTCAAACGCAAGGTATCTTCCGGGAGGCTGGAGATCTTTCCGTCGACCTGTAGTCTTTGTTCACCCGATTCAAAGGCAAGGTCATGAAATTGTACTGTAGAACTATCAATGATCACTTCGTTATCTTTTGCAATGGTCCAGTAATTTTTATCAATAAAGGTATGGAACCGTGTAAGTTTGACCTGGATAACAGGGCTGTTCCTGAAGTTGACAAATCCACCTATGTCACTTTCGATTTTTCCCATGTTCCAGAAAATGTCATAGAAGATGCTGTCGTGATGCAGGTTTGAGACCAGGCGTAACGAATCCATCATGATCAGGGCAGAATCCGATTTCTCACCCCTGTATACATAAAACCTGCTGCAGCCCGTCTGGATATTAAGATTCTCCTGCCGGCTTGTAGCCTTGATAAACCAACCTGTAAAGTGGTTTCCATACAGAGAAAGATCAGGTGAAGATCCATTCAGGGCAATCGTACCTTCGTTTTCATTGTAATATCCTTCGAAGCTGGTATTGGGAGCAACTCTCAGATGAGGGGCGAAGACCTCCATGATGGGGTTCGTTTTCTTCAGTCTGACAGCGTAATTGATCTGCTGGTTAGTGGAAGGATGATGGTTGATAAGCGAATCATTAAGCTCAAAGGAAGCAATGTAATTTGTGATGAAGGTTGTAAGTGACGGGATTATGTCGCTGAAGTAAAAGTTTCCCGAGACATCGGCATCCACAAAATCCGAAAGAAGATGGTAGGATTTGTTGTTCTTTGAATCCCTTGAGGTCAGAAGCGAAAGATGATCCATACGGATCTTATGCACGCCTTCACGGTACCGTGTGCTGTCAATATGGATGGTACCTTCAATATTGTCGATGCTGTTTCCGGTAAAATCCACCTTGACATGTGCCGAAAGATCTTCCAAAGAATCCCTTTTTAATAGGTTTATCGTAAACAACTGGGCATGATTAACCTGCAGATCGAAATTGAATGCCGGCAGGGAATCGCCCATATCAACAAGTCCGTTAAAATCGAGCCTGAGGTTTTGATCATCCACATTCATCCTGCCATTGAATTTTTTATCCTCCAACCCTCCCTGTATGGTAATGTGGCGATACGTATATCTGTTCAGGCTGACAGAATCAATCCATACATTCATTGTAACACTGGCATCTGAGAGCGTGAAACCCTTGCCATTCAGGTCAGCCCGGAGTGTTATGGGCCCGAGTAATTCCTTTGATGTGAAAAGTTTTCCGAGTTGCAGATTGTTAACATCTGCTTCGCCGGTGTATAGCAAGCCTTTCACTCCCTTTTGTTTCCGAAGTGTAAGATCCGTTTTCAGGTCGCCGATATCCGTATGAAGTGTCGCATTGGCTACGAAATTGTTATAGAAACCCGTGAAATTACCTTTCAGATTGTAGGTTCCTGCATTTTTCAGAAAAGGTGGGAGAATCAGGTTTGTATCCGCTGTAGGAAGATTCAGGGAGTGTATATCCTCCTGGTTGGTGGAAAAATCTTTTATGTTCAGATCCACAAAGGTTTCTTCCACATTGGGTAGTCCATATGCATGGATATTTCCCACGAACTTTGTCTCGGTTCCGTATGCGAACCGGAAATCTCTTGCATTGAAATTGCTGACCGTTCCTTTTATCTTACCTTCAAGCTTAAACCGGTCTTTCATCACATACATTACAGGGGCAAATGTCCCGATGTCCTGGAGATCCAGGTAAGACGGGTTTATCGATGCCCTGATACGAACTTTATTCAGGAAATCGATGTAATCATTCCAACGATCATATAAAAAATCAAAGGTCAGGTCGAGGTCACTGTGATTGGTTACGAGCTTCAGGTTATGGGCTTTGAGGAAAGCCGGACTGACCTGGAAATCACCGCTCATGGTGTGAATCGAAAAACCCGAACGTTCTATAGCAGAAAGATGTTCGATCCTGGCATTTATTGTATCGCCATCCGGATGGAAACCGGTGATCAGGAGATCAATGTTCCGGACATCAATATTGGAATAGTCCATCCCAATTGTAACCAGCGGTTTATTCTCATTCTGGAAGTGAAAACGGGTTGACGAAAGTTGTACCGTGTTTGCGTAGAGATGCCATTTGGGCCTCCGGGTTGTGTCAGGCGGTTTAACTGTAGCCTTAGGGGAAAAATAATCAATGATAAATTGAAGGTTAAGAACGCTGTCGCCTTTGTGTGTCAGAAGTTGGATCACACCTTTGTCGATAAATATCTTTCTGAAACTGAGGATTTTTTTTGACAGGCTGAATTTTCCGGGAATAATGCTAAGCTTATGGGCAGTGAAGATATCCGCCCGGTGCCGGTCCTTGATGATTATATCCTCAATGGTAAGACCACGCCGGATGGAAAGATCAAATCCACCGATTCTGATTTCCGTATGAAGCTGGACGGAAAGGTAATGTGAAGCGACCCTTGCCGACAGGGTTTGTACCCATGGATCCCGGAAAACAAGATAACAGGTGGTAATAAAGGAGATCAGTACCACCAGGATATAAATCAATATTTTTGTGACCCTTTTTATGGTAATTTTGTATTTTGAATCCGTGAACAGCTCATCCAATTAACAACTATGATTTACATTCTGGGCATCGAATCTTCCTGTGACGATACAGCTGCAGCTGTTATAATGGATGATCGAATACTTTCAAATGTAACGGCAAACCAGGAGATACACAGGAACTTCGGTGGTGTAGTCCCCGAACTGGCTTCAAGGGCACATCAGCAAAATATTATTCCCGTGATCCATGCTGCCATACAGAAAGCAAATATAAGTAAAAATCAGCTTTCCGCAGTTGCTTTTACAAGAGGCCCCGGCCTGCTCGGATCACTGCTTGTCGGGATATCCTTTGCAAAATCTTTTGCTTTGGGGTTAAAGATCCCCATTATTGAAGTGGATCACCTGCAGGCACATATTCTTGCACATTTCCTGAGAGATGAATCCAGCACAAGACCTGTTCCTGTTTTTCCATTCCTTTGCCTGACAGTATCAGGCGGTCATACCCAGATCACTATAGTGAAAAGTCCTTTTGATTTCCAGGTCATCGGCCGGACGATTGATGATGCTGCCGGTGAAACCTTCGACAAGACAGCCAAGATTATGGGACTTTCCTACCCTGGCGGGCCGATGATCGATGCATATGCTAAGGAAGGAAACCCGGATGCCTTTCGTTTTTCAAAACCCAATATTCCCGGACTCAATTTCAGTTTCAGCGGACTAAAAACTTCTATTCTTTATTTCATCAGGGATCATTTAAAACAAGATCCTGATTTTATTGAAAAGAACAAGGCCGATCTCTGCGCATCCATTCAATCGGCCATCATCGGTATTCTCATGCAGAAAGTAAAAACTGCTGCCGGTCTCACGGGGATCAGCGAGATCGCTATTGCCGGTGGTGTTTCTGCCAATTCTTCATTGCGTGCGGCTTTGCTTAAGGCACAGGACGACTTTAACTGGAATGTTTTTATCCCGAGACTGGAATATTCAACGGATAATGCGGCCATGATTGCCATCACCGGGTACTTCAAATACCGTAACAACGATTTTGCAGACTTCTCAGTAGCGCCCTATGCCCGCAGTTCATTTTGACTTATTTGCTTTTTAAAACCTCGAATCTTTCCTCGTCATTAAAATTGAAGGTTTTCCCGGAAGGTGAATAATGCAGGTATCCCAGGATTTCCATGCCCTCGGGCATATGAAAGGAGATATACTGGTTCATGAAATAATCAAAAAGGTAGTTGGCATTGCGCCGGCCAGAATAAGAAGCAAGGTCATAAATGTCATTCATCCTCAGTGAATCAATTTTATACCGGTACCGAAGGTTCATGGTGAAATTACTCATGATAAAGTTACCGGTAAACCCATCCGAAGCAGTAAAGCTGGAAAAAAGTATTGTTTTAAATGGTTTTACCGAATTGTATTTACTCAACTCGAACCAGGAGGAAGCATCAACGGCATTTAATTCAAAGGTTTTATAGAAAATTGTGTCGCCAACCTGCTCGGAATCTTCAAAGGGATCTAAATATTCATCGAGCTGGACTTGCGACATATTCACCACATAGGCCTGTGGTTCTGTCCGCAGGATCGTATCTACATTGTCATTTAAAAATACCCGGAACCCGATTGCCCGGAGTTCATCGATAAAGGAATTGACATACTTATCGAGAAAAGTTGAATCATCGACAAACTGTATAAAACGGCTGTTGGTATATAATGCTGAATCCTGTTGCGGGCCGGAAAGCGAATCAAACCCTGGGATCCTTTCCCCTTTATGGTTGAATTTGTAAATGTTTCCCGGAGTCAACAGTTCAATACTGATCTGAGGTGCTTGAGCCAGGAATTCCTTTCCCAGTTTTTTCTCCATGGTACAGGATGGGAAGATCAGCAGAAGCATTAATCCCGGCAACAATAATGTGGAACCTATTTTTTTATTCAATATTCAGATTTAAAGATTGTGAATAATCAATTTAACTTTCTTTATTCTTTTTGCAGGAGTTTAAGCCCGAAGGCTTTTCCGTATTCAACACATTTCTCAAGGGTTTCCTTATGAGGTGTGAATTTCACCATCAGTCCTTCATCAAACAACCTGAACTTCAGATTTGACAGGTTGGAATTAATGAGCCTTGTGCCTTCCCCGCTCCAGCCATATGAACCAAACGCCGCAGCCAGCTTGCCTTTGTCCCGTATAGGGTTCGCCACTGCAAAAACCTGGTAGATGGGTAAGAGGATATTCTGGTTGAAGGTCGGGCAACCAAGAATGACCGCAGCCGAATGGATCAGTTTTTTTTCGATGGCAGTGAGATCCATCTTTTCAATATCACAAAGGTCAACATTGATGGGGCCGGCCTGGCGGATGCCATCTGCAATGGCCGAGGCGATGATCGCTGTATTCCGGTAGGCCGAAACATAAGCGATGAAAACTGTATCCGGGACGGGTTCTTTTAAAGCTTCCAGGGCATATTGCTCAGAAAGATCCACATATTTTTTCCAGTTGTTCCTTAGCACCACCCCATGCCCGGGACAGATGGTCCGGATCGGAAGCGGACGTATTCTTTCGATGGCATGGATCATGAACTTGCTATATGGTTTCATGATCACATCAAAATAATACCGGAAGGAATCATCGAAATCGCCTGCAAGATCATCAAACAGCTTCTCATTGCAATAATGTTCGCCAAAGACATCACAAGTATACAGGAGCTGATCTTCCATGAGGTAAGTCAGCATGGAATCCGGCCAATGGAGGTTGACTGCACCTACAAACTGCAATTTCTTATTCCCGAGGTCAAGGATCTGCCCATCTTTAACGACCAAGTTAGGAAAATCAAAGCCAAGAAGGTCTTGCAGGTAACGAATCGCGTTGCCTGAACCCACAACCGTTGCATGCGGCGCCAGTTTCAGAAGATTTGCCAGACACCCGGAATGATCCGGTTCCGTATGGTTCATTATAATATAGTCGATCGTAACGGGATCTACCACCCTCTTAAGTTTTTCCAAATAGGTATCCCAGAAAGGCTTTTTAACCGTCTCCACAACTACTTTCTTCTCAGCATTAATAAAATAAGAATTATAAGTCGTTCCATATCGGGTCTCCATCACAATGTCGAACGTTCTAATGCCCGGATCCAGAACACCGATCCAGATCACATCCTCACTAATCTTTATTATTTTATTGTCATTCATTGTCAAATCAGGCATTAGGCATCAGGCAATAAGTTAATTGACAATTGATAATGGATAATTGATAATTATATCGCTATTTATAATAATGTCACCCCTGCGGGGTTATTACCTTATCAGCTCACCAACTCATCAGCTCATCAGCTCACCAGCTCATCAGCTCATCAGCTCATCAACTAAAGTGGAAGTTCCATCTGCATAGCATCTCCTGAATCCTCTTTCTTTTTATCTCCGCTTGTTTCTTCCTTATTTTTTTCTTTCCCTTTTCCTTTTTCTTTCCTCATTCTTCCTTTTTCATCTTTCATTTTTCCATCTTCAATCTTCACATTTCCATCTTCCTTCTTCCTTCCTCCATCTTCATCCTTCACTTTTCCTTTTTCATTCTTCACTTTTCTTTCTTCATTCTTCATTCTTCCATCTTCATTCTTCATTCTTCCTTCCTCAGACTTCAGACCTCCGACCTCCGACCTCCGTTCTCCATCCTCCATCCTCAATTCTCCATTTTCAATAGGAATGATAGGAACAGGTTCTTCGATTTGTATGGGTTCCAGGAATTCTATCTTCTTCACGGCATGATGAGAAATCCTTTTCCCCTTCGCCTTGAAGCCTTTAACGCCGATGAATTCATGTACCGTGATCTCTTCCTTCTCAGCACCTTTAGTCTTCACCTTCATGTCAAAAGCAACGTCAATCCGTGGATATTTGTCACCGGTAAGCAACACAAGCCTGTTTTTTTCTTCTTCACCGATAAAATCCATTTTCCGTTCCGTTACTTCAATGATAAATCGTTTAACGTAAAATAATCTGGTTTTCGTATCTTCATAGACGGCCGTGAATACTTTTTCAGGATTATATTTTTCAATGAGGATCATATCTTCATCGAAATGGGTACTGAGATCAAACGAGGTGAGCCGGTAATGGCCCGATTGCATAATGGTAACGATCCGGTCGGTACCAGAGAACTCGCTCAGGAGGATTCCCCGTTCTTCGGTATTGAGTCGTTTTACGGTGTCATCATACCAGATCAGCCGTGAGCCTAATGTTGAAACGCCTTCCTGGCGTTGTTCGATCTTCCGGACGCCGTATCGTGTCAATATATTTCCCTGAGAGGCCCGTCCTTTAATCGCGACCGTCGTGAAATCAAAATCGAAATTCAATTTTTTCAATCTCGGTTTCGGACGTAGTTCAACCCTGACGATCTCGGCTTCACCATTCGGATTCGCCGAAAAATAAAGGACTCTTGAATCAGGAGTTCCTTTGGTAATAAAATATTCCTTGTCGCGAGTGACACCCATAACATTGAACCTTTTCACTCTGGTCTTGCCATTCTTTCCATCCCTGTAAATCAGGTTGTAAACGGTTCGTTCATCATTTTTATTAAAGACGGCAATGTGTATGATCTCCTGTCCGACAAAGACCTTGTCGCTGACTTTTGTCACTATAAAAGTCCCGTTCTGGCGAAAGACGATGATATCATCGATATCGGAACATTCGGTCACGAATTCGTCCTTACGCAGCGAGGTACCGGCAAATCCTTCTTCCCGGTTCACATATAGCCGCTGGGTTGCAGCTGCAACCTTGACGGCTTCAATGGTATCGAAATTCCGGATCTCTGATTTCCGGTCGCGCCCTTTTCCATATTTCTTTTTTATTTGCCTGAAATATTCAATGGCATAATCGATGAGGTGGGCAAGATGATTTTCAACTTCTTCGATATTCATCCTGATATCGCGGATATTTTCGTCGGCTTTATCGGAATTGAATTTAGAGATGCGTTCGATGGGGATTTTCCGTAAGCGGTGAAGGTCAGTCTCGTCGATCGGCCGGATCAGGAGGTCGAGATAAGGTTTAAAACCTTTTATGATGGCTTTGTCGATTTCCTCGCCGGTCTTGCATTTCTTGATCCCTTCATAGATCTCTTTTTCGATGAAAATCTTCTCCAGTGATGCAAAATGCAGCTGTTCTTTCAATTCATCCCGCCTTATCTCGAGTTCTCTGTGCAGCAGGTCCAGGGTCGATGTTGTGGAGATTTTCAGGATCTCGCTGACACCCATGAAACTGGGTTTCCCATTCGCGATCACACAGGTATTGGGAGAAATGGAAACCTCGCAATCGGTGAAGGCGTATAGTGCGTCCATGGTTGTATCAGGTGAAACGCCTGGGACAAGCTGGATCAGGATCTCAACATTCTGAGAAGTATTGTCATCGATCTTCTTGATCTTGATCTTCCCCTTATCATTGGCAGCCAGGATGGAATCGATGATAGAGTTGGTAGTGGTACCAAATGGTATTTCGGTGATCACCAGCGTTTTTTTATCCAGCTGGCTGATCTTGGCACGCGAGCGGATCTTCCCACCCCGCGTCCCATCGTTGTATTTTGACACATCCACAAATCCGCCAGTGAGAAAATCGGGAAACAACTCGAATTCTTTGTCCTGCAAAATTTTAATGGATGCATCGATCAGTTCGTTAAAATTATGAGGCAGTATCTTGGAGGCAAGTCCAACGGCGATACCCTCCCCGCCCTGTGCAAGTAACAGCGGAAACTTGGCCGGTAATGCTATGGGTTCCTTGTTCCTTCCATCGTAAGAAGCTTTCCAAACAGTAGTTTTCGCGTTGAATAAAACCTCGAGGGCAAATTTCGACAACCTTGCTTCAATATAACGCGGAGCCGCAGCGCTGTCGCCGGTGAGCACATTTCCCCAGTTTCCCTGTGCATCGATGAGGAGGTCTTTTTGTCCGAGCTGAACCAGCGCATCCCCGATGGAGGTATCTCCATGCGGATGGTATTTCATGGTATGGCCAATGATGTTTGCCACCTTGTTGTAACGGCCGTCATCCAGTTCCTTCATGGCATGGAGGATGCGCCGTTGAACCGGTTTTAATCCATCCATTACCTCCGGAACAGCACGTTCAAGAATTACATAGGAAGCATAATCCAGGAACCAGTCTTTGTACATGGACGATAAATGGATCGCCCCTCGCAATTCGCCTGATTCCAGTTCCGGATTATCGTTTTCAGTTCCGTTCGTATTGTTTACTTCATCAAGGGTCATAAGGCATTAAATAGCGAAATAGTGAAATAGCGAAATGAAAATAGGCAATAGGAATTGGGCATTAGGCATTAGGGAAAACTTAAAACTTAACACTTAACACTTTATAAACTCATTTCACAAGTCTTGATATTCCCCTGAATTGTTCTGTGCCGGAGTACCGTAGAAGTTCAAACAGGATGGATTCGCAGGTCGTTATGATTGCACCTTCCTGGCGCATCCGCTCAATGGCTATATGCTTATCATTTTCAATGCGGGAAGAAACACAATCTTCCACTACAACGGGATTATATCCGTTGCGTTTGAGGTCAATCACGGTTTGCAAAACGCAAACATGACTTTCAATGCCAGCGATAAGGATGTTCTCCTTCCCTGTAACGGAAATGCCTTCCATAAGACGGGGTTCGTCACAGCAGCTGAATGACATTTTTTCTATACGGGGATGGCTTCCGAGAAGGTTTGCAACCGGTTCGATGGTCGGCCCCAGTCCTTTCACATATTGTTCCGTGATAAAGATGGGGATTCCTATTATTTTCAGGCCCTCGATCAGTCTCGACACATTTTTTGTGAGTTTTTCATTTTCAAAAATGAACGGGTACAAACGTTCCTGCATATCGATAATCAGCGCTGCGGACCGGTCTTTCAAGATTCTCATGGCCGTAAAGATTTAAAAGGTAAACGCATTTGATACAGATTAATTTCACAGGATTCCAACTACGCAGCTTATAAGCTATCGCGTATTCAGGCATTCCAAGAATATCTTTTTCTTTTTTTGGTACAAAATTAGAATTTTCAGCAATAGCAGGCATCCTTGTTAACAACTTAAATTTTTCTGATTTTGCAGGGCATATCAATACTCTTAGCTCGGCTCCCTGCCTGCCTGTCTGCTGTGTATACTTCAAAATAAGCTTATACTCCTGAATCCTGACCTGGTCTGACTATTCTTTTTTCTCTTTTTCTACGAGTATGAACAGTAGCATCAGGATACCAAATATCATCAGGTAATGGGAAGGAGCAAGGTAGGTGACCCATAAATGATGAAACAACCGTCCTCCCGAAAGTAAAGCAATCCCTCCCAGGAGAATGAAAATGACACTGATTCCGCCACAGACCTGTGCCACAATTTTGTAAAGGTTTTTCATGATGATCTTTTTAAATGCGGGAATAAAAATAATCTATTTTTCTCAATTAGCATGTAGTGGATTTTTTTATTACGTTTCAGGCATTGCAGGATATCTTTTTATTCCATGTTACAAGATCAGAATGTTCAACAATAACAGCGAAATCTTATTTTGATATGTTGGGACTTTAAGGTTTGCAAAGACAAGCATATTTCCGATTTCACGACTTCAGAGTTACCTGCCTACCGGTAGCTACGGTGTACCCACAAATAACACTAAATTTGTAGGATGAATCAAAACATAAACCCAGTCGCATTTTTCCCGGATTATACAGGACATCTTAGTGATTTACGTTTAGAACGTA
>JBEKST010000016.1:0-19567 GCA_049516815.1 Bacteroidales bacterium
TAAGAATGAAGGCGGCTCCCATCAGCATCCCGGCGATGATCAATGGCCAGGCCATCTGCCCCTGGACGATACCGCGGGATAGGATAGCCATCAGGCTGGCCTGTGGAGCCGGAAGGTTTTTGCTGCCGAACCCACCCTGGTACCCGAGGTTTTTACCGCTGGCGATATCGCCTTCATTTAAGTAAGCAAGAACAACAAACATAACTGCACCGGCAAGGATAACACCGAGGATATCACCGACCTGCATTCTCCAGGGGGTACCGCCAAGGATATGTCCTGCCTTCAGGTCTTGCAGCATTTCACCGGCAACGGCCGCCGAAACGCAAACGATAGCAGCAACACCTAACACGGTTGCAACGCCGGCTTCTTTCTGAACTCCCAATGCGACGAGGATCAGGGCAGTCACCACCAATGCAGTCAGAGTGAGGCCACTGATCGGGTTGTTGCTCGAGCCCATGATCCCGACAAGGTACCCGGAAACGGAGGCGAAAAAGAATGCGAGTATGATCATAACGGTAGCAGCTACGGCAGAAATAAGTATACCGGCATCAAAGATGAAATAGGTTATGCAGAAAGTAAGAAGTGCAACGGCTGCGATACCGACCATGATCCAGCCAAAGCTGATGTCTTTTTCATTTCTCGGGACATGATGTTCGATCCCGGTGGCGGCTTTCTTGACGTCCTTAATGGAACGGGCAATACCGGTTGAAAGACTTTTGCGCATTTTGAACAGCGTGAATGCCGCACTCACGAGCATGCCCCCGATAGCGATCGGGCGGATGATGAATCTCCATATCTGAACGATCTGATAACTTGGATCGGAAACTTTGGCCATAGCTGCATTCATTGTCATCGTGGCATCCTTACTCATGAGAAAAGACGCCCATGAAGTCAAATCGACATTCGGGATCAGAAAATACATGATCATCGGTGCCATCAGTCCCCATGCCAAAAGACCGCCACTGAAGTTCAACGCACCGAGCTTGGGTCCAATGATATACCCGACACCAATGTATGCCGGGCTTACACCGGGTGAACTCAGAAGCATACCTCCCTTACCCTGGAAAACAGTACCAGTAATGGTTTGTTTACCGAATATGATGAATTTTTCCCAGAGGTACTGGAACAATTTCAATTCACCCAGGATCTTAATAAGTCCGCCCAATCCCATAGCGGCAAAAAGGAATTTTGAACCGCCTGCACCGGCTTGTCCAGCCTTGTGAATTTCAGAGGCAGCCACCGACTCTGGGAAAGGTAGTTCGGCATCCTCGACCATCACCCTGCGGAGGAGGGCAACGAACATGATACCAAGCACACCACCGGCGATGAGGATCAATGTGGAGGTAATGTAATGACCGGCAGTAAAGAATTCACTCCAGATCCCGGAGACAAAGAATGCGGGTAATGTAAAAATAGCGCCAGCGGCAACCGATTCCCCGATGGAACCTACCGTACGAGCGAAATTTTCTTCCAGGATCGATCCTTTGACCAGTTTCAGGATCGCCATGCCCAGAACGGCAGCGGGATACGTTGCGGCAATGGTCATACCGGCCCTAAGCCCAAGGTAAGCATTGGCAGCGCCGAGAATAACGGCAAAGAACAGACCAATGATGAGGGCCCGGATGGTAAATTCTTTCATATTTGTCTCCAGCGAGACAAAGGGAACATACTTTTTGTGTTCGGCCATAGATTCCTCCTTTTTAGGATTAATGATGATGGAAATTTTCGGCTAATTAATAAAAAATCCGTGAGATAGACAACGAATATTTTTCCAACCCGGTTAATAAATTATTGTATCGTATTGAACCTTAGTATTTAATGATGTGATAATTCATACAGGTGCACCAGTTTCTTGGTTTGGAAAAATTCCTCTGAAAAATATCCGGAAAGAGGATAGATTTGATAGGCCGAAACCAGTCCCGTTAGTTCCGCACTGAAATCCCCGCCTTTCAGGTAAATCATCCCGTTAGGAAAAGAATGAACAGAACGGGGTGATATTTTGTCACGTAACATCCTGTAGAGATCAGGAAGTCGTGTTACAGCCCTGCCAGTAATAAAATCAAACTCGTCCTTCATTTCCTCAAAACGCATTCTTACAGGTTTTACATTGGTAAGGCCAAGTTCCGAACGGATCTCTTCCACAACCCGGATCTTTTTTTCAATAGAATCGACAAGGGTAAATTCTACTTCGGGAAAAAAGATGGAAAGCGGCAACCCGGGAAGCCCGCCACCTGTGCCGACATCCATGATCCGGGTGCCGGGTCTGAATTGGAAGATCTTCGCGATAGATAGGGAATGTAAAATGTGGTGAACTTCGAGGTTGTTAATGTCTTTCCGTGAAACCAGATTGATCTTTTCATTCCACTCCCGGTACAATGTGGCAAGATGTATAAAAAGATCAAGTTGATCATTTTTGAGGTTGGGAAAATAATGCTTCAGCATCAGGCTATAAATAAAAACGCCCGGCATGTTCATCTAGGCCAGACGTTTGATCGTTAATAAGGATTCCGTTATGAAAACTCAATGTTACTATTTCTTTGATTTTTCTTTTTCTTCAACCGGTTCAGCAGCCTTCTTCTTGGTTTTGGCGGCTTTCGGTTTTGCTCCCCTGGCTTCAGCTTTCTCTGGTTTTTCAGCTTTCTCCGCTGTCTTTTTTGCGGCTGCTTTTTTAACGGGTGGTTTAACAGGTTTAGCTGCCCGAGGGATTTTCACTTGTCCTGGGACTTCAACCACCGGTTCCTTTTTAGTAGGGGATTTAACAGGTTTACTTTCCAGAGGTATTTCCACCTGTGCTTGGACTTCAACCACTGGTTCCTTTTTAGTAGGGGATTTAACAGGTTTACTTTCCAGAGGTATTTCCACCTGTGCCGGGACTTCAACCATCGGTTCTTTCACAATTATGGGTTCAATTATGACCACCGGTTCTTCAGCCATTTTCTGTGGTTTCAGTTCCTGGGCCTTTTTGGGTTTCGCCTTTGCAGCTTTGTTTTCAATAACAACTGCTTTCTTAATTCTGTGCCGCCTCCTTACACCATATGAACCGATGACGATTTTGCCTCTTCTTGTTTTTTTATCTCCTTTTCCCATATTATATCTGTTAATTGATTTGCGTCTTTCCTTGCAAATTTAGAAAAAAAAACAACCCACCGCATTTTAGCTATCAAATTAGCTATCTCTTTTTTTTTGAATTGCTGATCTGGTTTGATTAAAGATTGAACGCCTGCCTGCCGCAGGCAGGATTTTGGATTGACGATTGAATTGTGAGATTGACGATCTACGATTTAACTGGATGAATCGTAAATCAACAAATCGTATAAATTCAATCTTAAATCGTAAATCAATAAATCGGAACTTTTTTTAGTGTTTATAATTTTTAAGAAATTCCCTTTCCAGTAGATCCGCTTTTTTTACGACACTCTTTGCCCATGCGATCCGGATATCCAGGCTTTCTGTTTCGGATAGATGCCAGGAAATTTCCGAATTGTGAAGGCGTTCGGTGATACTCCTTACCAGCAGGGCAGCAGAAACGGAAATATTCAGACTCTCGGTGAATCCACACATGGGGATCTTTACAAATCCGTCAGCCATCTCTATAGCCTGCGGGGTGAGCCCTTCCAGTTCAGTGCCAAATACCAAGGCGATTTTCTGATCCAACGGAAGGCTTTCGGGGGTATAATCCTTTTTGTGTGGGGTGGTTGCAATGATGCGGTATCCCGAATCTTTAAGCTGCTGAAGACATTCTTCAGTATTGTTTTCTGCTTTATGATATTTGAAAAGACTCAGCCATTTAGACGATCCCAATGCAACATCCGGGTTGATTTCATATTTATTATTGTTTTCGATGATATGAACATCCTGTATTCCGAAACAGTCGCAGGAACGAAGCACGGCACTGGCGTTGTGAGGTTGAAAAATATCTTCCAGAACCACCGCAATGTAGCGGGTACGCTGAAGAATATTCTCCTCAAATTTATTTTTCTTGTTTTCTGAAATGAATTCTGAAAGGAAGGAATATAAATGTTGTTTCTTTTCAAGACTGAGATCCAGGTAGCTATTCATTTTTCAATACTTTGGAAATGAGCGACAAATGTAAAAAAATCAAAGGTATATGGCTTGGTATCAAGAAAAAATATAATTTTGCACCTCAAATCAGCAAAATACTATGGCAAAAAAAATTGATAAAACAGGAGAAAGGATCGAAGCTGTTGAAGAAGCATTCAGTAAGACCGAACAATTTATTGAAAAGAATCAGAAGATCATCCTGATTGTGGTGGGCGTCATTATCCTGGTCGTTCTCGGATACTTTGGTTTTAAACGGCTTTACCTTGCTCCAAGGGAAAAAGAGGCACAGTCGCAGATGTTCATGGCTGAAAAATATTTCGAGACAGATTCTCTCAACAAAGCATTAAAGGGGGATGGTAACTACCTCGGATTCCTGGATATCATCGACCAGTATAAATTTACAAAATCAGCTAACCTGTCTCACTACTATGCCGGGATCTGTTATCTGAAGAAAGGTGAATTCCAGAATGCGATCGATCAATTGAGCGATTTCAGTTCAGGCGATGAACTGGTTGCACCAATGGCAATCGGCGCTATGGGCGATGCCTATATGGAACTGAACAAAACTGATAAGGCCATAGACTATTACCTGAAAGCTGCTGATAAGAGAAAGAATGACCTGACCTCTCCAATGTTCTTGATGAAAGCTGGGATGGTTTACGAGTTGGAAGGCAAAAATGACCTTGCTTTGAAGACTTACATGCGGATCAAGAAAGAATTTTCAAGGACCAATGAAGGACGTGATATCGACAAGTATATTGCAAGGCTGAATGGTCTTGTGAAAAAGTAAATAATCGCAGACATGATGTAAAATTTTTTTTATTCATGATCTGTAAAAATGAAGTAAATTGCCTGTGAAAACAGGCATTTTTTTTATCCGCAAATATGAAAAATCATCCACGCATCGTTTTTTACGGAACTCCTGAAATCGCTGTATTATCGCTGCAGAGCTTAGTCGATGCAGGGTATTTTATTACCGGCGTGGTTACGGCGCCCGACCGCCAGGCAGGGCGGGGACTTAAGGTTCATTTTTCGCCGGTAAAGAAATTTGCGCTCGGACATGACATTCCGTTATTTCAGCCTCTAAACCTGAAAGATCCCGCTTTTCACGGTCAGCTCCGGTCGCTGGAACCTGACCTCCAGGTGGTGGTAGCCTTCCGAATGCTACCGAAGGAGGTATGGTCGCTTCCTCTGCTGGGTACATTCAACCTTCATGCTTCGTTGCTGCCCCAATACCGCGGAGCTGCCCCTATCAACTGGGTATTAATCAACGGGGAAACGGAAACCGGCGTTACAACCTTCTTCATCGACGAGAAGATCGATAGCGGTAACCTTATCTTCAGGGAAATGATCGAAATTCAACCGGAAGAAACAGCCGGTGAACTGCACGACAAACTCATGGTAGCCGGTGCCGGTCTCGTGGTGAAAACCGTAAAAGCCATTGAATCCGGAAATGTGCCGACCCTGCCACAATATGAAATGCAGGGTCCGGATTCCGGGCCATTGAAGATAGCGCCAAAGATTCACAAAGAGGATTGCAGGATCAATTGGGACAATGAGGCGTTGACTGTTTTTAACTTTATCCGGGGAATGAGCCCTTATCCTGGCGCATATACCGAACTGATTGCATCTGACAGGAGCTCCTTTTATCTTAAAGTCTTCCGTGCACAGCAGGAAATTATTCCCCATTCATTAAGGCCTGGCGTGATTGTATGCGACGGAAAGAAATATTTGAAAATAGCTGTCCGGAATGGATTTATCCACCTATGTGAGGTGCAACCTGCCGGCCGAAAAGCCATGAATTCACTGGACTTTCTGAAAGGATACGGAATGCATTTTATCTGAATGGCTTATCAGGTAAGGCTTTCAGCGATCGAGTTATTAACAAAAATTCCGATTTATTAACATTTCCAATGGTTTTAGAAAAAAAACACTTGACAAAAATATTAGATGGCTTATATTTGCAGGTGTTTTAAATTAAGTATTCACTAAAAAATTAAAAAAATGAACAAAGCTCAATTGATCGAAGCTATTGCTTCTGATGCAAAAATGACCAAAGCTGAAGCTAAGAGGGCTTTAGAAGCTTTCGTAACTTCTACTACCAAAGCCATGTCAAAAGGTGAAAGAGTAGCACTGGTTGGTTTCGGTTCTTTCTCGGTTTCCAAAAGAGCTGCACGTAAGGGAAGAAATCCTCAGAATGGAAAAGAAATCAGGATTCCTGCAAAGAAAGTTGTAAAATTCAAGGCAGGTGCTGAACTGACCAAAAAAGTTAAGTAAACCTTAATTGGTATATTCTTTTACCAAATGTCCCTTCCCGAGTATTTGGGAGGGGGCTTTTTTTTAAATCACGATCCTGAAACGGTAAGGGCGGAGCGTATCTCTGCCAGCATATTTCACTCCGATGCGCGTCCCGGTGATGATATTTTCTGGCAGAACTGTTTTTCCTTCATCTTCCAGCCATATTCCCTGTCCGGTAATTCCCGGAGGCTGTTTTGTTAGGTCCATCCCGGAATGGCTGAAATGAATACCCATGATTTTTGATAGTTTTCCCGGACCGGTCCCAAAAGATTTATCCATAAACGATTTTCCTGAGCGCCTGAGCATGGTATCAATTCCTATAACTGGTTTAATAGCGCGGATCAACACGGCATCCGGCACATCTTTTTTATTGGTCACTACATTAAAGAGCGAGTGAACGCCATAGCACAGGTAAACATAAGCCATACCTCCTTCAGAGTACATCACTTCCGTTCGTGCGGTTCGCCTGTTCCCGAAGGCATGCGAAGCCCTGTCAGTAACCCCGGCATACGCTTCTGTTTCCACGATGATGCCAACCGTAAGAACCCCGTCAAATTGTGAGAACAGCATCTTACCCAATAGTTCCTTCGCAATTATGACAACATCCTCCCTTCGATAAAATGATCGTGGTATGATCATCATGGATTTTTTTGAAATGTAAATGTAGGAAATACTTGACTTTTGCTGAGTTTTTTACTAATTTCGGTCGTCTTTTTTATTTGTTAACCTAAAAAACGCAAACATGAACAAAGCCGAGATGATCGACAGCATTGCCAAAACCGCAAAGCTGACAAAAGCTAAATCCAAGACAGCCTTGGATTCGATTATGACCATCGCTTCCAAAACGTTAGGCAAAGGTCAGAAAATTTCTCTGGTGGGATTCGGGACTTTCCTAGTTTACCAGAAAGTTGCACGGAAAGGAAGAAATCCGCAAACCGGGAAGGAGATTAAAATACCCGCCCGGAAAGTCGTTAAGTTCAGGCCAAGTAAAAGCCTGAAAGCGTGATCGAATGAATGAAAAAGAACAATGGTCCTGGGTTTCCGGGGCCATTGCTTTTTAAGATAGAAGGCGTTCTGTTTTGTAACAATTGAAACAGACATATGGCACTGACATCGTTATTTCCCCGCTTGAAGCAGCAAACCTGTTTAACTTATCTTCTACCTCCTGGTAGATCTCCGGATCTCCGGTAATCTCCTCCCAGGGCTTCCGAAAAGCAGTACGGATAAAATAATGTCCCAGGAAGGCCGTCCCATCTGCAAATTTCATATTAAATCCATCAACATTGATCGACCGGAATGTGAATCCTACTTTTTCGATGGACTCCTTCCAGTATTCAACCGGTTTGCGTTTTGCATGAATATGAGCTTTCAACTTCCTGACTTCCGCTGTCAGCCCGCGTTCAAGAAGAACCTGCTCAAACAGCTCATAGAATTCAATCAGGGTGTACGGAAGGTTCATGGTAAGAACCATCTGGCCTTGATCGGATAAAACCCTATAACATTCAGCTAAAACCTTTCGTGCATCCTTAACGTTGTTGATACCGTTATTGGCAACGATCAATCCGAAAAAGTGATCGGGAAAAGGAAGTTCCTCAGCCACTCCCCTGATAATAAAAGCGTTTGATATACCTTTTCGTTTGATCTTCTCCGAAATCATTTTTATGGAATCTGTCGAAGGATCAATCCCGTAAACGACAGCTGTTTTTCCCGCTCGTTCTGCGATCTCAAGCAACGGGAACCCGCCACCGCTACCGATATCGAGGATGTTTATCCCCTTTTTCAGTCGTATCGTATCCAGAAGCGTCAGCCCAAACGGGGCCGACCATAGCGGAAGTTCGTCGTAAATGAGAAATTGGTTAAGACGGGTCATTTATTCTTCAAGGCGTTAAGGTAAATTTTTATACGTTACTTTTTCTCCAGCGTTCAAGTTTAGGAATTCCTATGGTAAAGAGCCCTGTGAGAAATCCTGGGAATCCAACCTCCTTCAGTTTCTTTTTTACAAGGTCCTTCATTTGGCGGACTGTAATATCTGGCTGGGTAAATTTGCCATTTTCATAACAGTGGGAACAAAACGTCTTGCTTTTTGTTCCATCGGCATTGGTGCCGCCGCCTTTTTCGTCCTTCTTCATCGGCATTCCGCAACTCTGACATGCTTTATATTCCTTTTCCATATTATTTCTTTTTAATAAAAATATAATGGGAATATGCAATCTGCTATTCCATGATTTCTCTAATTGATCTTTCCGTCTGATATGTGTGGAATTCGCTTTACTGCGTATTTTCCTTAATCAAGATGAACAGTATTATCAATCTTCATATGTCAATTAAAAACCTGCGATAAGGCTATTTCTTCTTCTTACTTTTCCCTTCAATATAGGTCATGAACTTGTCACCGTCATGCGACATTTCAAATTTAGTATTTACAGTAGAATCATCGATAGAAAAATAAGTTAAACGAAACACCGGTGCATTGGCTTTTTTGTCGCTTGTAAACTGGATTGATTTAACGGAGCAAGTGATGTTGTAATGAATGACATGATTTTCGTTGTCAAAATAAATAGCTTGACATGGGGTTCCTGTGCTGTCAGGATAAACAATCATTAAGTCTTCATGAATGTTTGCAGATTTGTCTTTGTTTGCAAGATATTCTGAATGGCTTTTCCTGATAAGAATTTTTTTATTAAGATCAAATTTAAAGGAAAAACCACCTCCGCCTTGCCCAGGTATTCCACTGCCTTCCCCGACCCATTCCCCGATTAACCCATTCCATCTTTCCCAGGATAAATTTTGTTGACCAAAGCAAGTGAATAAAAAGCCGAAAAATGCTATCGTTAATAGAAATTTTGTTTTCATAGTAAGAAATTGAAAAATCATTTTGTCATTTTCCACTTGGAATGAAACAGTAAAGGTTATATACCAAACGACCCTTTGATTGATATGGGGGATAAATATAACGAGAAATATCAATGTTCGGGATGTCACCGGACATTTTTTTGAATCAGCCACTTGAGGATACTGCTGAATCATACTGATAGCGACCGGAACTTCCATCGTAGTTCAACATCATATTTATAGAATTCCCCGATGCGGAGAAATCATTTTTTTGTTTTTCGCCAGTTCAGCCCTTGTTCCCTTCAGAAGTTGCATGATTCGCAACGGATCTTGTATACTGAAATATAATTTCAAGCAACTGCAAATGATACGAATACGCTTATTGAACTTTGCCGGCGACATTCTGCCTGTCCCGGGCGGTTTGATGACAGTGGTGGAGACGATCCTCTTTCGGAATATGGTGATGGCCTTTAAAAACAGTTCACCCTTGAAGTGAAATTCATGTCCTGAATAGCCATAAAAGAAATTACCCTATCCGCTCGATTTTGCATCGGAGCATTCTCACTTTTTCATGAAGGACATTAAAAAAATGGTAGCGTTCTTTTGAGCAGGTTCCACTGATCATGGTTGATTTTTTCATCAGATTTCGCAGCGATTTCTCGATCTGATCACAAAAAACCGGACTGGTGGTGATCAATTGATTGATGACGTTATAGGTATTGTAGGAAACTTTCCTTCCATCCATCGTAACCAGGATAGAATTATCGTTCACCAGCACTTCATTGTGAAACAATTTGTAACTATCCTCAATTCCTTCCGGAGTTGTTCCAAGCATGAACTGGAACCCATGTTCAGCCTGGCTCTGGACATGGTTGAGCCAGGTTTCCAGTACATCGCACAACTTGAAAACATCTTCATTCCCGGTAAAAAAACCCGCTACAAAACAATATTCGATCTGGCGGAGAATGCTGGAAATAGTCTCCTCGCTCCAAAGCTCGATGACAGGGATCCGGATGTAGTATGAGAGTAACTGGCGTCCGGTTTCAAACAGATTTCCGGGTGCATCCAGTGTTATCTTTTTATTTTCAATACTGCCTGAAGGGATCAGGACTTGCTGCCAGAAAAAGAATTTAAAGGCCGCTATTTCCGGGAATTCGAAATAATAGAATACAGGGATGTCCTTTGCAGCATAAATGATCTCGCTTTGTTTACACTGATGGATCTTTTTGATCTCCACCAGCAGTGTTTGTATCCAGTTTTCCAGACTGAACCCATCTTCCCCGATGGCCAGGGAATTGAAACTGATATGACGGCTTTTTAAATTAAATAGCGTGTCCACCGAAATGTCATAAGCCTCACAGATCGCTTTGAGTTCTTCCAGCGTCAACTCCTTTTCACCCCTGACTCTCCGATATACACTGTCATAGCTTATTCCCAAAAGTTCAGAAATAGCATGAACAAAAGAGATATTTTGGGGCAATGAGCCTTTGATCAACTGAAACAGCGTTTCTTGTATTGAAATCATTTGATTCACGCATGCAAGATAATAAATAAAAAGGAAAAACCAACTCCCTGGTCAATTTATACTAAAACAGGGAATCAGATCGAAAAGGTTTTCATCGTATTTTCCTAAATGTTGACAAGACTCCTGGTAACACATTTTTTTGATTGCGGTTTATTCTTTCACAAACTTCGCAATGAAACTACCTTTATCACTGTATATTTTAATAAAATAAACTCCACAAAGCAGATTCCTTATTTTCACTTCCGTTTTAAATCCTTCAGTTTGTTGTGTCAGTATTTCCTGCCCATGGATATTTATAATATACAAAGTGTTTTTTGCAGAAATACCGTTTGTTTCTATTACTATTTTTTCATTTGCAGGATTAGGGTAAACCATGATCTGTCCATTGTCTTTATTTATCTCATCTGTGCCTGCCGGATAGAGAAAGCCCATTTTCATACCATTGCCAAAACTGGTTACCCACATCTCATGTTGATTGAAGGGATTAAAGAAAACCCTTTCCGGTTGGCGGAAAGGATAACTGCTTACCGGTTCCCAGGTGGGTGTTGCCGTATTCATATTATTGCTCATCCAGAGCCCTTGTGTCTCGGTAGTCAGGAAGGCCTGGTTTGTGTTCTGAGGATTATATGTCAGGGAAGTAACCCTGTCAAACTGGGAACCGGTAAGTTTCACCCAAATATTGCCCCTGTCGGTCGTCTTATATAAGCCGCCCAGTCCATTTGGTGCACCACCCCAACCACTAAAGACGGCCGTGTACCAAGTGTTCTGGGTAGCATCCGTCGGATCAGGAACGATATCTTTTGTCCAGTAATACATGCCAGGGTCACTTTTATCACTCCAGGAATCTGACACAGGGTTATATAGAAATACCCCGCTGCTTTTGGTAAATGCGCCACTGGAATTTATTCTTCCTGAAAAAGTACAAACCATGTTGCCATCATTCAGAACCACAATGGAGGCCGGATGGCCTTCTGTTCTCGGGGGATTCGATAACTTCACCCAGGTTGAACCTGCACCTGCAGAAAGATTGTTGGTCATATAAATGCCACCGAGTTGATTTCCCTGTGTGCCGCCGTAGTGAATTACGGAAGCATACATTCGTTCGGCGTTGTTAGGATCGGTTGCCAACCAGAAGACGGGATGCCCAAAAGAATGAAGGGTCGCCCAATTTGCTCCGCCATCTGAAGAAAAAACAATCTTACCATTGGCATCAGAAGCATCTAATTGTAAATCTTTTAATCGCGTACTCTGATACATGTCGTGTATGTTCGAGCAGGCGCCATAAAGGGTTCCATTGGTAGCTTCCGCAATCCGGTACAAGGAATTAACAGAAAACCCATTATAAGTAAAGCCCCATTTATTCCCTGCATCCGTACTCCGGATTCCTCCGATATCGCTGAAACAACCAAGCATATTGTCCTGATCATTCCAGAATACCTGCCAGCAGGATGTGTTTTCAAGTCCGATGCTGGTATAGGTTTGTCTTGTTGGCGTATTCGATCCCGCGGGGTGCTGGTCTGCAGTGCTTACATAGGCTTGTTTCCAGGTTGTACCGCCATCTGATGTGGATTCAACATTACTATAACTTCCGAACAGCACCTTATTGGCATTACCAGGCGCCACGGTAATCCCAAAACAAGTCTCGCTCCAGCTCCAGGCTTTATCGCCACCCGCGCCTTCCCAGCCGGTAATAATATTGGCGTTGTTTGTCGTATTGAATACTTTATTCCAGGTGATCCCCGCATCAGCAGATTTGTAAACTAAAGGTGCGCTTAAATTATTGTCATGGCCTCCTAAGTAAATCGTGGTAATGTCGTTTTCTGCCATTGCAGCGTACATCACAAAATCATTGGAGAAATTCAAACCTGCCGATCTCGAAACCCAGGTTCCATTATCATTGTCCATTGTATAGACACCCTTCGCAAAGTCGTAGTATTCCCAGGGCATTACCACATTGTACACATCACCCGTATTGGCCGTGATGCATACAAACCGTGTCGTCCCTCCATTCTTTGCACCCGCAAAACTCCAGATCTCCTGCCCAGCCGGGATACCGGTAGTCGTTTGAACTGAAAATGTTCCTCCCGAGTTTGAAGAAACTATCATACCTTCATTCGTTCCGATATAGATGTTATTCCCATCCCAGAAAACACCCCCAATGATCAAACCCGCACCCATATTTGCAGTGTGCTTGACCAAACTGAATGAAGTGCCTCCATCGTTGGAAAACAATATATCCCCATAAGCCCCGATCAACAATTGATTGGGATTGGCATAGTTGGCGACCATCTTGTAAACAGTCCCGTAATTGCCCAGATTATACCCTGAAATGGTATTCCATGTTATGCCACCGTCTGTTGTTTTTACAGGATATCCTGAGTTTCCATCGTTGAAGTTGGAATATGCAATGTTGGGATCGTTGGTAAACTCATAGGTTGATGTACTGAAAACCTGCAGTTGTGAATAATGAATCTGTGAGTATGAATTGCCGTAATCGGAACTATGAAACAACTCGCTCATATCACAACTGACATAGAATTCACTGTCATTGGCAGGATTGATCTTTGGAAAGTACAGGGATCCCCCTCCGCCGATACCCTTTGGGGAAAATGTACCGGGTTGTGGAAAGCATGCTAAACATGGAGCCAGAAGAAGAACAAGTAAAATTTGTTTCATAAGACCAGTATTTCAGGTTTGACATTTTTGCAAACGGATTGATTAATTCCAATATCAAGACAAGTGTCGCTTTGCATGGTTGTCTTGAATGTAAGATGCTTCGGGAAGAGAGATGTTATTTTGCTTTAATGCTTCACAAACTTATTTACAGACATATTGTCCTCATTAAAGGTTTTGACGATATAAACTCCATCTGGCAGACTGGTGACGTCAACTTCGGCCTTGCAACCATTTGCTGTTTGTTTTATTAATTCTTGCCCGTTAACAGTGTAAATCGTTATCGTGACCTGATCCTGGCTTTTACCCGGTTCAATGATAATTTCATTTTTTGCAGGATTTGGATAGACTTTTGTCAAAGCGTTTTCCCGTTTCACGGTTATCCCGGTAATTTCAGCTAACGGCCGCTTCCATACCCCGCCAGCATTCATTCCTGCGTATAGATAATTACCGGAAGCATAAAGCGAGAGCACAAGCATTCCGACCAGGCCCTCGCTGGCTGAAAACCAACTGTTGCAATAATCCTGGCTTACAAACACTTCTCCGTCGCCGGTACCCGCAAAAACTTTCGTTCCGTTATCGTGCAGACAACGGATATAACAATGGTTTGGCAATCCGTTCGATGCCTGACTCCAGGTTGATCCATTATCCAAGGATATAAATACTCCTTGTGATCTTGTTCCGGCAACCAGGTAACCATTTACGTATAATATTGCCGTGATGCTATCCGTAGTTAGACCATTATTAATAGAAATCCAATTCGTTCCAAAATCATCGGTAAAATAAACACCGCTGTCTGCTGTTCCGGCAAATTCATTGAGGCCGTCAGATGTAAGTGCTTTGATATTATCACTTCCAAGTCCGGAATTAACTGCATTCCAGGTTGCACCATCACTGGATGAAAGGAATACTCCCTCTTCACCACTGCCTGCAAAGAGCTTGCTTCCGCAAAAAGAGAAAGCCTGGATCCAGTTGCTAGTCAGACCGGTGTTCGATGTTACGAATGAAGAACCATTATTGGTCGATTTGTAGATTCCCAGCATATCTGTTCCTGCGAAAACCAGGGAACCGTTTGATATCACTGAACGGATCTCAACGGTGGAGATGGAAGTTGATTTCGTCCAGCTTGAACCACCGTTGTTGGAGGTAAACAATCCGGACCCATGTGATCCGGCAACCAGGGTTGATCCGCTAACGGTCAATGACCCGATCCCTGCTTTAAAAGGGTTGTTGCTATTGCAAAGCGCCCAGTTACTCCCGTCATTAGTGCTTTTATAAATGTGTCCACTGCTAACCCCGGTAAAAAGTACCGAGTCGCTGGCTCCGATAGACCAGATATCCAGTTCTGATAATCCTGTATTGACGACCGACCAGGTTTGCCCTGAATCCATTGATTTATAAACTCCCCCACCAAAAGATCCAGCGTAAAGATTCCCGTTCAGGCTGGTGAACCCTTTTATAGAAGGTAGGTTAGTTCCCAGGCTTGTCCAGGAATCACCCTGGTTTATCGAAACAAATACACCGGAGTAAGATGTACTGGCGTAAAGTTTACCTTCAAAGTAATAGATGGCCATAATGTTCAGTTCAGGAAGACCATTGTTAACGGAGGTCCAGCTATTTCCCGAATTCACCGACCGGTACATACCGTTGCCATAAGTACCCGCATAGATGTTCGATCCATCGGTCGCCAGCCAGTAAACATATTTTGCTGGAAGACCATTGTTTACCGCTGTCCATGTGGCCCCGGTATCAGCAGAACGGTAGATACCGCGTAAATATGTACCGGCAAACAAGATATTGTTGCACGCCACGATGGTTTTGACATATTTGCTATCAAGTCCTTCGCCAACCTGTTCCCAGTTAAGCCCGTGATCATCTGACCTGAAGACATTCTCATCGGTGGAAACAAATATCCAGGAACCAATCCGGGCAAATGATTTTGTATCACAGCTTACTAACCCGTCATTCCCGAATGACCAAAAACCACCGTCATTCCCGGTTATCAGCACCCCGCCGCCGGTAGCTGCATAAACGCTGTTACAGTCAAAAATAAAATTCCTGACATATCCGCCGGCAGGTCCGTTAGTTGGTTGCCACTGCGCTTTAATTGCAAAAGATAAGGAGATAAACCCAAAAAATATGAGGATTGTTTTCATCTCAAATGCTGTTATCTATTTGATGAGTGATAGCAATTCATGCTATCTATTCTATAATTATTTTTCCTCTTTAAATTACTTTCTCTTTTGGAATTAATCATCATCATCCATATTGATCTTGACGAATGCCGCATGTACCGGGGCAGGGCAGGGTTTTGATATGCCGCGGCAAGCAACCCATATCACCTCGTTGAGTTCCTGGTCGGGAGCCCGGTCTTCCCGGCCGAAATTGAATTCCTCGCTTTTCTTTTGCCATTCGTTAAAGGCTGTATTTTTTTGGAAAAGATCGGTCTGTGCCGCTCTTGCGTGAAATGCAGGGTGACTGGCCGATGTATCAAAACAGCGCCACAATGGTTCAGCTGCTGCATCATACTGGCTCATAGGTGGCAATCCAAGTATCAGTTCAATAGTTCGCAGGAATGAGGATGTGGAATAGGGGGTATGGTCCACGAAAGCCGTTTTCACGAATCCCCCGGCAACATAGCCAGTGCTGCGGTGTGCATCAACATGATCGGGTCCGTTCTGGGCATCATCTTCCACGATGAAAATTGCACATTCTTTCCAGATCGGACTTTTACTCAGGTATTCCACGAATAATCCCACTGCCAGGTCATTGTCGGCCACTGCAGCGAAAGGTGTAGGACGGCCTATCCGCAACCCTTCCGTATGATCGTTGATGAAGCGCAGGGTATTCAGCCGGGGCAGTTGGTGAACTGAGAGCAGGGAGTCGAAATCACGCTTCCACTGCCGGAAGCGGGTAGTATCCATCACTTTCTGGTCCCAGCTCGTATAGTATTTGCAAAAATGTCCTTCGAGAACAGGAATATTGGCTTTGTAATCATTTGCAAATTCGCCATATGTCCGGTAGGTGACACCGGATCTTTTGCAGTAATCCCAGATAAACCCGTTTTTGTTATTGGCAATCTCGCGCGTTCCTTCTGCATCCCAGTTGCCGCCACGACCTCCATAATTGGTCGGCCAGGTTTTCTCGAGATAGTCAGTGGCATAGGCACCGAGGCTCCAGTTATGTCCGTCGGCACTGACTTCACCATCCACAAAAAAATTATCCAGCAGGACAAATTCAGAAGCCAGGGCATGCTGATTGGGCGTGTACTTTTCGCCGAAAAGCACGAGAGATGTATCCCCATTTCCCTGGGGCATATCACCCAGAACCTGATCGTATGTCCTGTTTTCTTTGACGATATAAAAGATATACTTGATCGGAGAGGTTTCTCCTGCCTGGCTTGGAACCGGGTTCCCCTGCATGCCATGTGCATGTACTTCGGTTTCCTTGTTGTAAGGAGTATTGGCATAAACCTGCTGCGTCCATGCGGCCAGTATTTCTTTGCCAGGTGAAGAAATCACGCTCAACGTGCCTTTAAAAAGACTACCGATATATTGAACTTCTTCAGCTTTTTTGGTATCGCCCTTCTGGTACAGTACCTTTTTCGTTTTTTTCGTAGGATTTGGCCCTTGGGGATTGGGAAGTGAAGAAAGTCCTTTGCCATTGGCCACCAGGATTTTTTGGCCTGCAATCCTCACACAGGTTGGATACCAACCTGTCGGTATAAACCCTGATCCATTGCTATGACCGGGGTGTGCTACATCAAAAACGGCGAGGCAATTGTTATCGGCATTGGCAACGTAAAGTGTCCGGTCATCCTGGCTCAGGGCCACACTGTTTGTTGTCGATCCCGTTGGTGTGATTGGATAAAGGGCTGCATTCAGGGTTTCGATAACATTCTTATGCTGAAGGTCGATCACAGAAACTGAATTATCATTGGAATTAGCCACAAAAAGAATTTTGCCTTTACTGTCGATGGCCATGTCGTTGGGATTATCACCCACCGGGATACTTCCTTCCATTTTCATGGAGCCTGTATTCATGATCATAATTTTATCGCAACCCCAGCAGCTGCAATAAAGGTGCTTTTTATTTGGAGATAAAAGACAGGTATATCCTTCTCCTCCGAGTGAAATCCGGTCGAGAATTAATTTCCTATTTGCACTATCAAAGCCAAAGCGACGAGAGAGTATTTGAGTTATAAGAGTAGCTAGAATACCTAGAAAAAACCCAAATATAGCGAGGAGTATTTGCTCATTCATTGTCTGAGTTCTCCTATTCAATTCCTTTGTGAAGCATAATACAAGCGTTATTTTACGGGAGCCAGCCAACAGTTTGCGGAACCCGCTGGTAGATGCGTACAAAGCTTATTATACAGAAAATGCTTTGGTGTAGAAACCTCTCCTGATAGGGGGAGGAGTTCCACCAGTTGGGTGCACGCTTTTTCCTTCCTATCCACCTGAAATATTTGCAGTAAAAGAAAAGTCTCCCTTTCCCCCAAAAAAGACAAACTATCCGAACTAACTTTTATAAAAGCATCTTCTCGTTTTCAAAATCGTGCAATAAAAAGCAATTAGAGTATTTTAATAGCCACCATTCAGTTTGGTGAGTGATCGATAAACATAAAGGTAGACTGAACACGGTACTGAATTGATCAATTGACGATCAATGAAACGCAAGCCTATTTGGAAGATGCTCAAATCTCGCCTGTTTTTGCGATCAACCTGCTCTCTTTGGCTATTCTGGATCGTTTTCGTACCTATGGAAATTAACCAGACATACAACACAGCCACCGCCAAGGTCAGTCGGGATAATCTATCCGCGTGACGCAACAGGGTGTGTTCAAGGTCAAAGCCATGGCTCTTCAAATCGCCGAACATTTCCTCAATCCACATTCTACGCGCATACGCTTGCAACGTCATTTGCCGGTCAGGAAGGTTCGTAGCCAGGCACCAAGGCTCGTCCTCCCCCACTTTCCAGTGAACCAGCAAGTTCACCGGATAGATCCTGGATTGTGTCAGCCATCCTTTCCCCAACCACACACTCCGGCCGGACTTTTCCACCCAACTTGCAAAATCGCGCCATTCCATCTGCCCAGGAAAACACACGTGCGTGCTACCTTTCTGCCTCAAAACATAATCCCAATGCCATTGATCCAGCTGTTTCAGCACGTCTACAGGACCAAATTCGCAGTCACCCACCAGCAGAACAGCAATTCCTTTGGGAAGAAGGCTCCTGACATAGGTCAACAACGCCAGTCGGGTGTGCGGTGTGCTGTGCCCCTTAATGTGCTTCACCCAGGTCCACCTGTACCTGCGGTACTGGCGCAGGCAGGCAATCGGAATAGCGCGCTTACGATAAGCCAAACTGACGATCAACAATTGATGTGCAAAACCAACTTTGGTTTCATCCTCGATCAGTCGTACTTGTTGAAGATGACCGGCTTTGTGTGCCAGCCAGTTCCGTGCAATCGGTTCATACCAGGTACGAACGTCGATGGCTGGGTTTGCCAACAATCGGCTCAGACGTTGTGTGATACTGAGCAATTTGGCTTGACCCGGTATTTTCCCTGCGATCCGGCTCAGGTTTACCGAACGGCTTTGGTGAATCCCAACCATCAGCCAGGCGAAATTTCGAAAACGCGTTATTCTTTTCGTTGGTTGCAATTGTCTTATTTTCATAATCCAGGTATTATAGAGAACGGTGATCGGCATGGTAACCTCCAGTTCTTTGGTCGCACAAAGATATGGAGTATATTTATCGTGCATATCATCTCTTTATTCCTGAAAGTGTGGGGTCGCTAGGAAAATTTTAGGTTAATTTATTAGCAAGAAGAAGTTCACGAGTAAAGAAAGTGGGGCTGAAAGGCTAATGGATAGAAGAACTTTTTTAGTATTGGCAATAGGTATGCTCTTATTGGCTGCATGTGGCAAGGCGATCTCAACGATTAGTGCCTCCGTTACCGAAACAACGGTTCCGGTAGTTTCATCGCCAACTTTGGCTCCAGCAACAGTTACCGAAACAGTGGTGGTACCCACTAAAACATCGGAAGGAATTGATTACAGTCAAGCTTTTAATGTTGATCCCCAAAATATTGAGGATGTGAATAATGAAGTTATGGAAGCACCAGTTGATCCGGCTCTAAGAGCGGAATGGGTAAATGGATATTTAGCGGCC
>JBEKST010000017.1:0-20863 GCA_049516815.1 Bacteroidales bacterium
TCCTCCACGGTAACAAGGTGATTTATTTTTGCCACCATCCCGAGGATCTGGGGGGTAGCTTCTTTCTCAACCGTATGATGCATCCTGCGGATACCGAGTGCTTGCAGGGTTCTTTTCTGCCGCAAAGGTCGGCCAATTCCGCTTTTGACTTGAGTTATTCTGATCTTTTTCATTTCGTTTATCCAAATTATGATTTTTCAACTGCGTTTAGCCGTTGAATACTCTGCTGAGTTCTATTCCCCTGAGTTGTGCGATCGTATGAGGATCACGCATCTTCACCAAAGCATTGATAGTGGCCTTTACTACACTGTGAGGGTTGGAAGACCCCTTGGATTTTGCCAGAACGTCTTTCACCCCGACACTCTCCAGTACGGCACGCATAGCACCACCGGCGATTACACCGGTACCGGGAGCAGCAGGCTTAAGATAAACAAGTGCACCGCTGTATTTCCCCAACTGGTCATGTGGAATCGTCCCTTTCAGGATCGGTACCTTGATCAGGTTTTTCTTGGCATCATCAATTCCTTTTGCGATAGCTGCCGTAACTTCCTTTGCTTTTCCAAGACCATACCCGACCACTCCGTTTTCGTTTCCAACAACTACGATGGCTGAAAAGCTGAAGGTTCTGCCCCCTTTGGTAACTTTGGTTACCCTCTGAATGCTGACAAGACGATCTTTAAATTCGATCTCGCTTGATTTGACTCTTTTTATGTTAACGTTGCTCATACTTTTTTTAGAATTTCAGGCCTGCTTCCCTGGCTGCTTCTGCCAGCGACTTGACCCTTCCATGATACAAATATCCATTACGATCAAAAACTACTGAGCTGATCCCCGCCTGGATAGCCTTTTCAGCAATGAGCTTTCCTACGAGCTTGGCTTTTTCCAAGTGGGATAGCTTTTTATCGGTAAAATCTTTCGACATAGAAGAAGCGGCAACCAGTGTCTTGCCCGAAAGATCGTCGATCAACTGGACATAAATTTCCTTGTTGCTTCTGAAAACACTCATCCGAGGCCTTTCAGGAGTCCCATCGACGATCTTACGAACGCGTTTCTTGACCCTGAACCTTCTGAATTCCTTATTGCTTTTAGTTGCCATTCTATAATAGTTTTAACTAATGTTTCCAATATATTACGTGCTGGAAGCGGATTTACCTGCTTTTTTCTTGATTTCTTCACCCAGGAAGCGGATACCTTTACCCTTGTATGGTTCTGGTTTGCGCAACGAACGGATCTTTGCGGCTACCTGGCCGATCAGTTGTTTATCGTTCGACTTCAGGATGATGGTATTGTTCTTACCTCTCTCAGCAGTCGTCTCAACACTGACCTCCCTGGGAAGTTCAATCACGATATTGTGGGAATACCCCAGGGAAAGCTCAAGCAGCTGGTCCTTGGCAGTTGCCTTGTAACCGACACCAATGAGTTCCTGAACGATGGTATAGCCTTCATTCACGCCCTTCACCATGTTGAAAAGAAGAGAACGGTAAAAACGTTAATGGTAATCTTTGGATCAACCTGCTGATAAAGTTCTCCACGTTTTCCTTTTACAGTTACCAGGTTTGTGGGAGAAATCTCCACGGTGACTCCGGCAGGTAATGGGATCGGTAATTTTCCTATTCTTGACATTTTAAAGGTCTCCTCTTCAATTAACTGATAAAACATAAAACTTCACCGCCGACTTTTTTAACCTTGGCTTCTTTATCGGTCATCATGCCCTGTGAAGTAGATATGATCGCGATTCCAAGTCCGTTCAATACGCGTGGCAGGTGATCTGCATCCACATATTTCCTAAGACCGGGTTTGCTAACCCTGACCAGGGAGCTGATTGCCGATAACTTGGAGACCGGGTGGTACTTCAGAGCAATTTTTATCATTCCTGGCTTGGTTTCATCTTCAAATTTATAATTCAGGATATATCCTTTTTCGAACAGGATCTTTGTTATCTCTTTCTTCATCCTGGAAGAAGGGATATCAACGATCCGGTGGTTTGCCATTACAGCATTCCTGATTCTTGTTAAATAATCTGCAATTGGATCCGTAACCATGATCTATCTTATCTATTTGTTTGTGATTTCATTTTATAAGTAATACCGCCTTATCTTACCAGCTAGCTTTCTTTACACCTGGGATCAAACCTTTGACGGCCATTTCCCGGAAGTTGATACGTGAAACCCCGAAGAGCCGCATGTATCCTTTTGGACGGCCGGTTAATTTACAGCGGTTATGCAGCCTTACCGGCGATGCATTTTTCGGAAGCTTCTGCAGGGCGATATAATCACCTGCTGCTTTCAGGGTCTTCCTTTTCTCTGCAAATTTTTCTACCAGTTGTTCTCTTTTTCTTTCCCTGGCTTTGATTGATTCTTTTGCCATAAATTTATTTTGTTTTAAAAGGTAATCCGAATTCTTTTAATAATGCATGTGCTTCCCGGTCGGTCCTGGCACTGGTGACAAACGTCACATCCAGTCCATTAATCTTGGCAACTTTATCGATATCGATTTCGGGAAAAATGATCTGTTCGGGAATTCCGAGCGTATAATTTCCACGCCCGTCAAAACCTTTGTCGCCGATCCCGCGGAAGTCGCGGATACGGGGAATAGAAACAGATACCAGACGGTCGAGAAACTCATACATCCTGTTGCCACGTAATGTGACCCTGACCCCTATCGGCATTCCTTTTCTGAGTTTGAAATTGGAAATATCTTTCTTGGATTTGGTAGCCACTGCTTTCTGACCGGAAATCATCGTCATTTCAATGATACCGGAATCAATAAATTTCTTGTCCGTGATAGCTATGCCCAATCCCTGGTTGATACAGATCTTCAGAATCCTGGGAACCTGCATAGTGCTTTTGTAATTGAATTGAGCCATCAATGCGGGAACGACCTCTTTCGTGTACTTTTCTCTTAATCTCGGTGTGTAAGCCATTATTTTATAACCTCCCCTGATTTTTTAGAATAACGTACCGACATATTTTTCTTACTGTCGATTTTTCTTCCGGTTCTAGTCGGTTTCCCGGTGGAATCGATAACCATAAGATTGGAAATATGAACATATGCCTCTTTTTTCAAGATACCACCCTGAGGGCTTTTGGCGTTGGGTTTTGTATGTTTGGAAACCATATTGATTCCTTCCACAATGGCTTTGCTTTTTGCAGTATCCACCTTCAGTACTTTTCCCTGTTGCCCTTTGGAATTTCCGGTAATAACCATTACCGTATCGCCTTTCTTAATATGTAATTTAGTTTGCATGATTGAAAATATGTACTTAGAGCACTTCTGGTGCCAATGAAATAATTTTCATGAATTGCTTTTCCCTTAATTCCCTGGCTACCGGCCCGAAAATACGGGTACCGATCATTTCGCCAGTGGCATTCAGGAGTACCACTGCATTGTCGTCGAACCGGATATATGAACCGTCATTCCTGCGGATCTCTTTTTTAGTCCTGACAACAACTGCCTTGGAAACTGTTCCTTTTTTAATGTTTCCGGAGGGAATGGCATTTTTTACCGTTACGACGATTTTATCGCCAATGGATGCATAACGTTTTCCCGTCCCGCCAAGGACCCTGATGCAAAGGACTTCCTTTGCGCCACTGTTATCTGCAACCGTTAATCTTGATTCTTGTTGTATCATGGCTATTTAACCTTTTCTATTATTTCGACAAGTCTCCAACATTTGTTTTTACTCAGCGGACGGGTTTCTGCAATTCGAACTTTATCGCCTTCACTGCATTCGTTCGCTTCATCGTGTGCCACGAAACGGGAACTCTTTTTCACGAATTTTCCGTATTTCGGATGCTTGACTTTCCGTTCGACTTCAACAACAATGGATTTATCCATTTTATTGCTGATTACAACGCCGGCCTTTTCCTTTCTAAGTTTTCTGTTTTCCATTTTTTCTTCTTCTTATTAAAGACCTTTTGTTTCAGTCTCTTCAAAAGTAAATTATATTATCTGTTTGGTTATTTTCGCACCGTTCAGAATTCTTATTCTCAATTCCGTTTCAAGGCGGGCAATGGTTCTGCGATAAGTCTTGATCTTATTGGGATTTTCAAGAGGGGAAACAGCATGGTTTAACTTTAGTTTCGTCAGTTGTTTCTTTTCCTCATCCAAACGCTCGATGATCTCACCGGTCGTTAGTTCTCTGATTACTTTTTGTTCCATTTTTCTTTGAAAAGGAGATTGATACTATGTTAATTCTTTTGTGTGTTAAATGGTCTCTTCTGTGTAATCCTTCCTTGTAACCATTTTTGTCGCCACCGGCAGTTTCTGGGCACCCAGGCGCAATGCTTCCTTGGCAATCGCGAGGGAAACGCCTTCTATCTCAAACATTATTCTGCCGGGAGTGACTCTGGCTACGAAGTATTCGGGTGCGCCTTTTCCTTTACCCATACGCACTTCAGCAGGCTTTTTTGTGACCGGTTTATCCGGAAAGATCCGGATCCAGAGCTGGCCTTCACGTTTCATGAAACGGGTGATTGCCTGACGGGCAGATTCAATCTGGCGTCCGGTAATCCAGGCTTCCTCCAGGGTCTTGATCCCAAATGAGCCGAATGCAAGCTGGTGGCCTCGTTTTGCGTTGCCTTTCATCTTTCCTTTCTGCTGCTTCCTGTATTTGGTCTTCTTAGGCTGTAACATTATATAAAAATTATTAGGTTATAGGGTATTCTTTATTTTTTACTTTCTGGGTCTGGGTTTGTTCCTTCTGTCTCTGTCTCTGTCTCTGTCTCTTTCACCACCACCGCCGCTACCTTTATGTTGATGTTCGGAAGAAGGTTTCAATTTCGTGCTGGCAGCTGCAGGAGTCAGATCAGGTCGTCCATAAATTTCGCCTTTACAGATCCATACTTTAATTCCGATTCTTCCGTAAGTCGTATGAGCCTCGCCCGTGGCATAGTCAATATCCGCGCGGAAAGTATGTAACGGGATTCTCCCATCCTTATATTGTTCCCTGCGGGCCATTTCAGCCCCACCCAAACGCCCGGAGATCTGTATCTTGATTCCTTCGGCGCCGATACGCATGGCCGATGCAATGGAAGTCTTGATCGCCCTGCGGTAAGAGATACGTCCTTCAATCTGGCTCGTAACGGTATTGGCAACGATCACTGCATCCAATTCGGGACGCTTGATCTCGGAGATATTGATCTGGATCTCTTTTTTGGTTATCTTCTTCAATTCTTCCTTTAGCTTATCCACCTCCTGTCCACCCTTCCCGATGATGATTCCCGGACGGGCTGTATGAATGGTTACAGTAACAAGTTTCAAGGTCCTTTCAATAACGATCTTGGCAATTCCTGCCTTTGATAAACGGGCATTCAGGTATTTCCGGATCTTGTCATCCTCAACGAGTTTGGTAGCAAAGTTTTTTCCACCATACCAATTGGAATCCCATCCTCGGATGATCCCTAACCTGTTTGCGATTGGATTTGTTTTTTGTCCCATTAACAAAACATATTTTGTACCAGTTTGATCTTATTCATTTGTTTCTATTGTTGTTTCTTCAACTTCTGAAGAAGGTTTGTTGTGGCTGTCAACGATCAGCGTCACATGATTGGAACGCTTCTTGATCCGGTGAGCACGTCCCTGAGGTGCAGTACGGATACGTTTCAGTACCCGGCCGCTGTCGACGGAAATTTCCTTCACAAAGAGGTCGCTTTCTTCCAGCCTTACACCTTCGTTCTTGGCCTGCCAGTTTGCAATAGCAGATTTCAACAGGGTACACAGCCGGTCGCTCGAAACCTGAGGCGAATTCTTCAGCATCACCAATGCCAACTCCACTTTTTTCCCCCTGATCATATCTGCAATCAGCCTCATCTTACGCGGTGAGGTGGGACAGTTATTCAACTTTGCGTAATAAAGAGTCTTTTTTCCCTCTTTACGCATCTCCGCTCTGTTTTTATTTTTTACGCCCATGATATCTTGAAATTATTCTTATCTCTTACCTTTATCTTTGTTTCCGGCATGTCCCCTGAAAATACGGGTCGGGGCGAATTCTCCCAGCTTGTGTCCCACCATGTTTTCCGTAATATAGACCGGGATGAATTTATTGCCGTTGTATACTGCAATGGTTTGTCCTACAAAATCCGGAGAGATCATGGAACCCCTTGACCAGGTTTTAATGACATTCTTTTTCTTGGAATCACCTGCATCCAGGACTTTCTTTTCCAGTTTGTAATTGATGTAAGGACCTTTTTTAAGTGATCGGCTCATATCCTGTTGCTATTATAATTATTTTTTTCTTTTTTCGACGATGTACTTGTTGGTAATCTTCTTCTTGCTACGGGTCTTATAACCCTTTGCAGGAGTACCTTTCCTTGACCTTGGATGTCCGCCGGAAGCTCTTCCTTCACCACCACCCATGGGATGGTCAACAGGGTTCATGGCAACGCCGCGGGTACGGGGTCTTCTTCCGAGCCACCTGCTTCTTCCGGCCTTTCCGGAAGATTCAAGCTGGTGATCCTGATTCGAAACCATCCCGATCGTAGCCTTGCAGGCCTGGAGGATCATACGGGTTTCGCCCGAAGGCATTTTAATGATGGCAAACTTACCATCTCTCGACATCAGCTGTGCATAGGAACCGGCGCTTCTTACCAGCTTGGCTCCCTGTCCCGGTCGAAGTTCCACATTATGGATGATCGTACCGAAGGGAATTTCACTGAGGTAAAGTGTATTCCCGATTTCAGGGGAACTTCCTTTTCCGGATACCACCGTCTGGCCTACTTTCAGTCCGTGAGGAGCAATGATATAACGCTTCTCACCATCATTGTAACAAACCAGTGCAATCCGGGCAGTTCTTCCAGGGTCGTACTCGATGGTCTTTACCACGGCAGGAATAGCTTCCTTATCCCGTTTGAAGTCGATGATCCTATACATTTGTTTATGACCACCACCGACGTACCGCATGGTCATTTTTCCTTCGTTGTTTCTACCACCACTCTTCCCGTGGGGAAGCAGTAAGCTCTTCTCAGGTGTCGAAGTTGTGATTTCGTCGAACGCGCTGATCAGTTTGAAGCGCTGACCGGGGGTTGTTGGGTTAAATTTCTTAAGCGCCATTTATTTAAATATTGCTGTAAAAATCAATTGTTTCACCTTTTGCCAATGTAACAATGGCTTTTTTATAATTATTGGATTTGCCGTTGATAAACCCGCTTTTTGAATACCGGGTCTTGCTCTTTCCACGATAAACCATGGTATTGATATATGCAACTTCCACTCCGTATATGTCTTTGATCGCCTTCTTGATCTGAAGCTTGTTTGCCCGCTTGTCTACCTTGAACCCATATCGGTTGAGCTTTTCGCCCATATGGGTCATTTTTTCGGTAATGATCGGCTTTAATATAACACTCATTGGTATGCTTTTTAATTTGGGTTCCTGTTAAATTAATTCGCATGGATACTTTCGATCACCTTGACAGAGCTTTCCGTGAGCAGCAGGCGACCGGCATCCAGAATCTCATAAGTGTTCAGGTCGGATGCCTGGATCACCTTTACCTTTGCCAGGTTCCGGGAAGAAAGCAGGACATTCATGTCAACGTTGCTGGTTACCAGCAAAATCTTCTTCCCTTCAGTTTTAAAGTTCTTCAGCAACTCGGTAAAATTTTTAGTCTTGGGTGTTTCGAATGTGAAATCCTCCACCACCATGATGCTGTCATCTTTAACTTTATAGCTCAAGGCCGATTTCCGAGCGAGTTTTTTCAACTTCTTGTTGAGTTTGAAATCGTAATCCCTGGGATGAGGGCCAAAAACCCTTGCACCACCCTTTAACAATGGGCTTTTTATGCTTCCGGCACGGGCTCCGCCTGTTCCTTTTTGCTTCTTCAGCTTCCGGGTGCTTCCCGTAAGCTGCGATTTTTCTTTCGAGCTGTGGGTTCCCTGCCGCCTGTTCGCCATAAACTGTTTTACATCCAGGTAAATGGCATGATCGTTCGGCTCAATGCCAAATATGGCATCGTCCAGTTTGATCATGCGGTCAGTCTGGGCTCCTGATACGTTATAAACTACTACTTCCATCTCTCAATAATTACATATGAACCATTGGATCCAGGTACTGCTCCTTTGACCAGAATCAAATTCTTATCTAAAATGATTTTCAAAATCTGGAGGTTGATCACTTTCACGCGGTCGCCACCCATCCTGCCGGCCATTCTTAACCCGGGAAACACCCTTGAAGGCCAGGAAGAAGCGCCCACTGAACCGGGAGCTCTAAGACGGTTGTGCTGACCATGAGTGGCCTCACCCACACCATGAAAATGATGCCGCTTTACCACACCCTGAAATCCTTTTCCTTTTGAAATCCCGACAACATCAATGTATTCTCCTTCTACGAAGATATCTACCTTGATAATATCACCGAATACCTTCGAGTGGTCAACTTCAAAACGCGTGAACTCGGCGATAATCTTTTTCGGGCTGATTCCCGCCTTTGTAAAATGGCCTTTCAGGGCACTGGTAGTATGCTTCTCCTTTTTGTCTTCGTAAGCAAGCTGAATGGAGTCATAACCTTCTTTATCCTTTGTTCGGACCTGGGTTACAACACAAGGACCTGCTTCTATGACTGTGCATGGAAGATTCTTTCCATTCGCATCATATATGCTGGTCATCCCGATTTTTTTTCCTATTAATCCAGACATTTTTTAATTTTTTTCAGTTTAATGAAAAGAAACGATCATACCTTGATTTCAACCTCAACACCACTAGGAAGTTCGAGCTTCATCAAAGCATCAATAGTCTTTGATGTGGTGCTGTATATATCCAGTAGCCGCTTGTAAGAACAAAGCTGGAATTGATCACGTGATTTCTTGTTCACAAAGGTCGACCTCAGAACTGTAAAGATTTTCTTATCGGTCGGCAATGGAATAGGCCCGCTCACAACAGCTCCGGTAGCTTTTACGGTCTTCACGATTTTTTCGGCTGATTTATCAACCAGGCTGTAATCGTATGACTTCAATTTAATTCTGATTCTTTGGCTCACTTTTTTTGTTTTTGTTGAAACGCCTGCTGGCGTCTTTACAAGAATTATCTTATTATTAATATGCGGGAACGTATCCCTTTATTTTATATAAAACATCATTCATGATTTCCTGCGGGATTGCACCAAAATGCGAGAATTCCAGCATACAGGTTGCCCTGCCGGAAGATACACTGCGCAGGGTTGTTACATATCCGAACATCTCTGACAGGGGAACTTTCCCATGGATCACCTGATCAGTAATACGTGATTGAACTTCTTCAACCTGTCCACGGCGTTTGTTCAGGTCACTGGTAACATCACCCATGTATTCGCTGGGTGTAACGATCTCGAAACGCATAATCGGTTCCAGCAGGGTTGCCCTGGCTTTTTTGCAGGCTTCCCGGAATGCGATCCCGGCAGCGATCTGGAATGCCAGCGCATCGGAATCTACACTGTGAAAAGAACCATCGATCAGGCGTACCTTGATGCTTTCCATCGGATATCCAATGATGGGGCCATTCATCATCGCTGATTTAAGTCCCTTTTCAATTGACGGAATAAATTCCTTCGGAATATTTCCTCCCTTGATATTATTGATAAATTGAAGTCCTTTCACACCCTTATCGGCCGGGGAGATTTCAATGACAAGATCAGCGAATTTGCCGTGGCCTCCGGTTTGTTTTTTATACACTTCGTGGTGAAGTATGGTGTTAAGGATCGCTTCTTTATAAGCAACCTGGGGGTTTCCGCGGTTACATTCAATATTGAATTCACGTTTCAGGCGATCGCAGATGATATCCAGGTGAAGTTCACCCATCCCGCTGATTAAAGTTTGTCCGGTTTCACTATCGATCTTTACTTTAAATGTAGGATCTTCTTCTTCCAACTTTGCCAGCGCCAACATCAGCTTTTCGACATCATCTTGAGCCCTGGGTTCTATGGCCATGTTGATAACGGGTTCAGGAAAGGTCATATTTTCAAGGATGATTGGATGTTTAACATCACATAAAGTGTCGCCAGTATGAATATTTTTGAGTCCTATTGCTGCCCCGATTTCGCCGGCTTCGATCCGTTTGATAGGATTTTGCTTGTTGGCATGCATCAGCATCAGCCGCATGATCCTTTCTTTTTTATCGGTATTGGCATTCAAAACGGTGCTGCCAGCATCCAATGCTCCGGAATAAACCCTGAAATAGGCGATCCTTCCCATAAAGGGGTCTGTAGCAATTTTAAATGCAATGGCTGTAAAGGGTTCGTTTGGATCGGGTCTGCGCGTTTCTTCTTTACCGGTAAACGGATTGATACCGGTTATAGCAGTCCTGTCAAGGGGAGAAGGAAGATATTTGACAATGGCATCGATCAGCAGCTGTACACCCTTATTTTTAAAGGCAGCTCCGCAAATCACCGGAGTGATACGGTTTTCAAGGGTTGCTTTGCGAAGGGCAACGATGATATCATCTTCACTTATGGAATCAGGATTTTTAAGATATTTCTCCAGCAGATGATCGCTTTCTTCAGCAGTTCCTTCGATCAGCTTCGCGCGGTATTCTTTGACGGTTTCTTTTAGATCTTCAGGTATTGAAACTTCATGGTACTGTTTACCAAGAGTATCATCTTCCCATACAAACGCTTTGTTTGAAACCAAGTCGACAACGCCGGTAAATCCTTCCTCTGACCCTATCGGGATCTGGATCGGAATCGGGTTGGCACTCAGCTTTTCTTTGATCTGGGTAACTACCCTGAAAAAATCAGCCCCCGTACGATCCATTTTATTAATGAAACTGATTCGGGGGACGTTATATTTATTTGCCTGTTTCCAGACGGTTTCACTCTGTGGTTCAACACCACCTACAGCGCAAAAAATCGCGATGGCGCCATCCAGGACTCTCAGGGAGCGCTCTACTTCAACGGTGAAATCGACATGCCCGGGTGTATCGATGATATTGATGCGGTATTTTTGGTGGCGGAAGTCCCAGAAAACGGTAGTGGCGGCAGAGGTTATGGTGATGCCCCGTTCTTGTTCCTGGATCATCCAGTCCATGGTGGCAGTTCCGTCGTGAACTTCTCCCAACTTATAATTGATGCCGGTATAATACAATATACGCTCCGTCGTCGTGGTTTTACCCGCGTCGATATGCGCCATAATGCCGATGTTGCGAATATTTGTTAAATTCTCTGACATTACTTTTATTGGTTCCTGCTTCTTTAGTTTGTTGTTAAAATCTGAAATGGGAGAAAGCCTTGTTGGCTTCTGCCATCCTGTGGGTATCTTCTTTCCGTTTAAATGCAGCTCCTTCTTCTTTGTATGCGGCTACGATTTCAGCGGCAAGCTTCTGTCCCATGCTCTTTTCGTGCCGTTTCTTGGAAAACGAAACAAGCGCTTTCATCCCGATAGAAATCTTTCTGCCAGGTCGGATCTCGGAAGGGATCTGAAAAGTAGCTCCACCGATACGCCGGCTTCTGACCTCCACCGAAGGAGTGACATTTGCCAGTGCCTTCTTCCATACGTCAAGACCGTTTTCTTTTGTCTTTTCCGAAACAATATCGATCGCCTCATAGAAAACATCATAGGCAATGTTTTTCTTTCCCTGTTCCATGATATTGTTCACAAACTTTGTGACCAACGTATCTCCGTATTTGGGATCCGGAAGTATTGCTCTTTTTTTGGGCTTTGCTTTTCTCATATATTATTCTATCCTGGTTATTCGTTTAAATGCTGAAGGGCTATCCTTTGGATTGCCCCTGCAATGAATTCAATTAAACTTTCTTTTCTTTTGGTCTTTTTGCTCCGTATTTTGATCTCCTCTGCCTTCTGCCTTCCACACCGGAGGTATCAAGTGCGCCACGGATAATATGGTACCTTACACCGGGGAGGTCCTTCACCCTGCCGCCACGGATCATTACGATCGAGTGTTCCTGAAGGTTGTGGCCTTCACCGGGAATGTATGCATTGACTTCTTTTCCATTGGTCAGACGAACTCTGGCAACTTTCCGCATGGCGGAATTTGGTTTCTTCGGAGTGGTGGTGTAAACCCTCACGCAAACACCCCTGCGTTGCGGACAGGAATCCAATGCCGGCGATTTGCTTTTATCCGTCAGCTTCTTTCTTCCTTTACGAACCAATTGATTTATTGTAGGCATATTTTACTAGTTATATTTGACAAAAACCCCATTTTTTGGGGAGTGCAAAGGTATAAATTAATTGAATCCGAAAGACATTCTAGAGAATATATTCCAAATTCACGTTATTACTATTGTTGTGGGGATGTAAGCAAAGAAATCCAAGGAAGGATAAAAATCCTAAGACAAACCGCCAGAATGGGTATCCGGACATTTTTGGCGCTGCCCGGTCGAAACCTATAAGTGTCTTAATTTATCAGGTTTCCCAGTATTTCCTTTATAATCCCTTCAAAAAAACGCTATCGCTTTTTTGAGGGTGCAAAAGTACAATTTATTTTGGATTGAACAAATTCTTAATCAATTATTTTTCTTTTATTGAAATTTAATATCCAAATCTATTGATGTGTGCTTGTTTAGCACACACATAATTCATTTTTTATTGAATAATGGAAAGGCATCAGTAGATGATAATTTTTTCTTTCTTTATTGGTGGTTTTTTGTCTTGTATCTGTATTAAGTTGTGTTCGTCTTCATCCAGTAATTTCTGAATTAGTTTTGATCTGTCAATTCCTGTTTTTGCTGATATTGCTTTATACCATTTAACTAAGGCTTCCGGGGAAGTTCCATTTAGGGTTTCAGATTGAAAAATTTGAAGTGTATCCTTCAATTGCCTTAATTTCTTAGAATAAATTAACTGGAATTCATCCAGTGTCAGTTTGTGGTTCTTATTAATCTGGTTGCACTCAGCAATGATCTCCCGGCGTTTCTGTTCATATAAATCGAAGGTCAGGTTTATGAATGTTACTGCTTTGAACGAGTGTCTCAAAAAATAATAGGAATCGGTTTTATTAAGTAATGTAACAGAACTCAAATGCAGACTGTCGCCCATGATCACCGGATTGATAAGGATCTTACAAATGATATAGTAAGGCGACATACCAAATTCTTTACCAGACGGTATTACTCCTGGGGATGACAAATACATTTTTTCGCTTGGGCGCCTGTTAAGAATATCAGAAAAGGATACATCAGAATTAGCGTTCCATCGGATATAATTGGATCCTGCGATGGAGTCGAGACATTTTGAAAAATTAACCAGGATCCCATTGGTACGAAAGTAATCGATAAACAATTTTTGCATATCACTTTGAGGGGTAATTCCCGGAAAAGCCCAAAAGACTGAGTCATAGGGAAGACAGGAAATTTTCTGATAATCATTGTCCTGATCTTCAATCAATCCTGCCGGAAAAGTACCCGCGAAAGGATTCGTATAGTCATAAAAGAGAAGGTTTCCTTCACTCGTTATTTTAATTGTATTGGATGAACGCAAAGAAGTATAAAGCAATGAATAATTCAATGAAACCCTTGAAATTACCGGATGTTCCTTGTTGGAATTATCAAACGTAAACAACAGGGATAAAACAATTGAATCTGTTTTATCGCCTTTTATCGCAGGCTTAAGATAGTAGAAGTCATTGACTTTTATAAAACACTCAAGTTTTTCAATTGTATTCTCACTTCTGTTGATCCAGGCTAATCCCGAGAATAAGGTTGCACTGTCCTTCCTGGCAAGAAATTGAAGGATACATTCTTTATTCCCATCTTCAATGGAAGTCCGGATGATCCGGAGATCATATAACCTCTTTAACCGATGAAAGCTAAAATTACCTGCCGAGGAAGGAATGTTCAAATTTCCAGACAAAGAAAAGGGAGAAAAATGAGTAAAAATATCGGTGGTGCTTAAACTGTAAAAATTATTCGGGCTGAGTCCGATTCGACCATTCTTCAGGCTTAATCGGGCTATCCCGTCACCACAGGTTACATCTCCATTAAAATACCCCTCAATTATTTCAAGGGGTAATTCATCATAATGACTTAAGAAAGAAAAATATCCTTTCGCATGATCGACCACTCGATATCTACGGTATTTTTGACAAAGTTCATAGAACAACTGGTAAGGATAATTTAAATTCCCCTTGGAGTTAATATCAACAGCATTTAACTGGTAAATTAAAGGATCCAGTTTAACAACTGGCTTAAATACTATAGTTTTGACCGGAACGGATTTTGGGATGTACCCCACACAAGTGATAATGATGGTATCCTGAATGAAGAAAAGGTCTGAAGAAAGGGAAAACAGGCCATCTGCATTGGCAACAATCTGTATTTTTTTGTTCTTAACTTTAATGGAGGCGTAAGGAATGGGTGATTTCGTTTTTGTGTCGACAATGGTTCCCTTAAAGGATCGTTGGGCAAATGCATTTCCTACTATGAATAAGGTAGCGACAAACTGAAGAATTAAATTTTTTAACATAAAAATGATTGATCTTTAAGCCTCCTCCATCTTAGTATTCTTATAGCATTCATTTGGCATTCTGTATTCTCCAAACTTTGTCCAAGCTCTCCCCCTATGTTCTCTAATCTTTTTTATACTTTCTCTTGGCACGCTCCAATCATCCAATATCCAGCATCCAGCATCTCTCTTTTCCATTCACCATTCACAATTCACAATTCACAATTCACAATTTATTCCGGATAATCATGCAGGTTCCATCCAGGTCAGGCACCAGGATCAGGCATTCCGGAATATTCCGGGCAAATTCATCCACGGCCCTTTTTATCCCTTCCCATTTATAATTATAATCATGAATGAAGATGATCCCGCCAGGTGAAAGTCTTGGATAGAAAAAATCCAGTGCAGCCCTCGTAGGCTGATATAAATCGGCATCCAGGTTAACAAGTGCAAAAGTCTCATTCCGGACCTGTTCTGCTGTTGAAGGAAAATAACCGGGATGCAGAAGGATGTTCTCATTTCCTGATATTTTCCTAAGTACATCGGCTACATGGGTGTCTGCAAAGCGGTCGGGTGTATAGGTTGCAGCTTCACCCGTTTCATGTGCCAGGTCACGCGGAGGGAATCCGGTAAAGGTATCAAAGAGGTGAAATTTCCGTTCGGGATCCATGTGATGAAGTATACTGGCACTGTCTCCTTTATAAACACCCAGCTCAGCAAAACCGCCCGGGATTTCTTCTCTCTTCAGGCGTTCAACCTGGAACCACCAGTTGAAAAACCTGATCTTATCCTGATAGTTCTTTTCAAGCTGTAAAAGCTTTCTACTAACCTGACCCGATTTTCTTGAATGTTCCCATTCCAGGGGAGAATAACCTTTTCCGAAAAAGAGATCCCAAACATACCTGATCAGGAAAATCAAAACAACCAGAATAATGGCAAGGTTGATCAGCTGAAAAACGGGTATCTTCATGAAAGAGTTCAATAATCATACAAACATACATGATTTTTTTCATGTAAATTTTATAAGGCGGAAAAGAAAATAAATTACCAGTCACCGCATAAGCAGCCTTGGCTGGTGCCATCGAACGAATTTCGTTAAATACTTATCCACAATTAAAATTCCAATCCCTCTAAATCGTACTTTTGGTGCCTGCTAAGACAAGTCGTGATAAATATTCTCAAAGACCTGAATGAAGAACAGCGGAAGGCTGTTGAATGTACTGCCGGGCCCTCACTGGTGATTGCCGGAGCGGGATCAGGAAAGACCCGTGTATTGACATACCGTGTGGCACATCTCCTGAACCTGGGCGTGGATTCATTTAATATCCTCGCACTCACATTTACCAACAAGGCTGCACGGGAGATGAAGAACCGCATCATTGAACTGGTAGGCAGTTCCGATGCACAGAATGTCTGGATGGGAACATTTCACTCAATCTTTGCAAGGGTCCTTCGCATTGAAGGCCATCTAATGGGATACCCATCAAACTTCACTATTTATGATACCGAGGATTCCAAAAGAGTGATCCGTTCCCTGATCAAGGACAATAACCTGGATGATAAGATATATGCCCCCGGATATATCCTTCATCGCATCTCCGCTGCGAAAACCAGCCTGATATCTGCCCTTGAATATAATGAATCCCCTGAACTGAGAGAATACGACTCTAGCTCCGGAAAGCCTTTTACCGGGCAGCTATACATCCAGTACCAGTCGCGCTTGGTCAGGGCGTCTGCCATGGATTTCGACGACCTCCTGTTCAACATGAACATCCTGTTGCGCGATTTTCCGGTTGTGCTTTACAAGTATCAGCATAAATTTCAGTACATCCTCGTGGATGAATACCAGGATACGAATTATGCACAATACCTCATCATTAAAAAGCTGGCAGCCAACAATGAAAACATCTGTGTTGTGGGGGATGATGCCCAGAGTATCTATGCTTTCCGTGGCGCCAACATCCAGAATATCCTCAATTTTAAAAGCGATTACCCCGACCTGAAAATATTCAAGCTGGAACAAAACTACCGGTCGACAAAAACCATCGTGGCCGCTGCAAACAGTTTAATCCTCAACAACAAGCAGCAGATCTTCAAGGAGATCTGGACCGATAATGCGGAAGGGTCAAAGATCACCCTCATCCGTTCTTCAACCGATTGGGAAGAAAGTAATCTCGTTGCCCAATCCATTTTTGAAAACAAGATGAACAACCAGCTTTCCAATACGGTCTTTGCCATCCTCTACCGGACCAATGCCCAGTCAAGATCATTGGAAGATGCCCTGCGAAAAATGAATATCCCATGCCGAATTTATGGAGGTTTATCATTCTACCAGCGCAAGGAAATCAAAGACCTGTTGGCCTATTTCCGGCTGGTCGTTAATCCGAAAGATGAAGATGCCCTGCTCAGGGTCATCAATTATCCTGCCCGTGGGATCGGAAAAACAACGGTAGAGAAGCTGATCGTAGCCTCAGATAAATATAAAAAGAGCATCTATGAAATCCTGGAAGATCCTTCCTCCTATCCTATTCACTTTACCGAAGGCATCTCAGCTAAACTGACATCTTTCATTACCATGATCCGGAGTTTTTCCGTGCTGCTGAAAACAAAACCTGCTTTTGACCTGGCAAAGCATATTGCCACTTCAAGCGGGTTACTGAAAGAGATGTACGAAGATAAAACACCTGAGGGAGTCAGCAGGTTTGAAAATATCGAGGAATTGTTGAATGCCATCAAAGAATTTACGGAAAAGAATTCAAACCCGGCTATCGGGCCCTTACCGATTACCGGCTTAGCATCCGATGAAATTACCCTTCAGCAGCCTGACAACAATGAACCAAGAACCCTCGATCGCTTCATGCAGGACATCGCCCTAGTGACGGATCAGGATACCAGTGACAGCGAAAACCAGGACCGGGTAGCCCTGATGACCGTTCATGCAGCTAAAGGGTTAGAATTCCCGTTTGTTTATGTTGTCGGGATGGAAGAGAACCTCTTTCCTTCAATCCAGTCCATGTCGTCCAGGGCCGACCTGGAAGAAGAACGGAGGTTGTTTTATGTTGCCATAACCCGTGCACAACAAAAGCTAACGGTCAGTTATGCCGAAAACCGCTACCGGTGGGGAAACCTTACATCCAACGAACCCAGCCGTTTCCTTCAGGAAATTCCGGAAAAACATATCGACTATCCGCAGAAACCTGTGGGACGGCAAGCAAGTTTTCTTACATATGACAATTTCTCAGGCATCCTTGCAGGGAAAGATCCTGTTAAACAAAAACCGGTCAACCTTAAAAATTTCCATAAGCTAAACCACCTGCCATCAGGGCCGGCTCCCGCAGACCCATCCGGTAAAGATATCCAGGTCGGGATGGAAGTGGAACATGAACGTTTTGGGAAAGGGAAAGTGATCAGCCTGGAAGGTACAGGCCCCAATACAAAAGCAACGGTACTCTTTACTGGAGTCGGCCAGAAACAGCTTCTGCTTCGTTTTGCCCGCCTGAAAATTGTATAATCTATCCACTCGTCCGCTCGTTCACTTGTCCGCTTGTCCGCTTGTCCGCTTGTCCGCTTGTCCACTTGTCCACTTGTCCGCTTGTCTTTCATCAACTATTTCGTAACTTTACTATTAATTATTTATCCTTATCTTTGCAAAAAGTCAATGAATATGGAATACAACACAACCCGTAAACCCCTGATCATACCGGAGTATGGCCGGAACATCCAGGAGATGATCCAGTATGCCTGTACGATCGAAGACAGGGAACAACGGCTAAAAGCAGCCAAGATCATCATCAATGTCATGGCCCAGATGCATCCCCAGGCAAAGGATTCCGTGGATTACAAACACAAACTCTGGGATCATCTCTATATTATCTCAGATTTCAAGATCGATGTTGATGCGCCCTACCCCCCCCCTCCGCCGCTCAACATCAGCACAAAGCCCGAAAGGATTTCTTATCACGACAAAGAAATTGAATTCAAGCATTACGGTAAGAACATTGCCATGATCATTGAAAAGGCAACGGCATATCCTGATGGGCCTGAAAAAGATGCACTGGTAAAGACCATTGCGATCCATCTTAAAAAATCTTACCTGAACTGGAACCGTGATTCGGTTTCGGATGACCTAATCGAAGAACATCTGAAAATATTGTCAAAAGGGCAACTTAAACTAAACGAAGATATCAAGCTTACCACCACGAGCGATCTTCTTGCACGCAACAAACCACGTAAACCATTCCGACAGAAAAATACCGGCAACAACAACCAGAGGGGCAGAAAAAAACAATAATGAATTCTTTCAGGATTAAAGGTGGAAAACAGCTAAAGGGAGAGATCCTTCCTCAGGGAGCCAAAAATGAGGCTTTACAGGTTATCTGCGCCTGCCTTCTGACCAAAGACAAGGTCACTATTCATAATGTTCCTGCGATCAGGGATGTCGTAAAACTGATCGAATTGCTGAAAGCCCTTGGCGTTAATGTCACGCCTTCCGGCAGTTCTTCTTACACGTTTGAAGCAAAAGATATTGACCTTGACTACATTAACACGACTGATTTCAAGGAAAAAGTCGGCGCCCTTCGCGGATCCATAATGATTCTCGGGCCCATGCTTGCACGTTTCGGACGGGGTGTCGTTTATGCGCCCGGAGGTGACAAGATCGGACGCCGGCGCCTGGATACACATTTTTTCGGTCTCCAAAAACTGGGTGCTGAGTTTACTTACGACTATACAAATCAGATGTTTACTGTAACCGCAAAAAAGCTGAAAGGCAACTATATGCTGTTGGATGAAGCATCGGTTACAGGTACGGCCAATATTGTCATGGCTGCAGTTCTTGCCCAGGGAACTACAACCATCTTCAATGCCGCTTGCGAACCTTACATTTTCCAGCTTTGTACGATGCTTTCAAGAATGGGTGTGAAAATCCAGGGAATCGGATCCAACCTGCTGGTTATAGAAGGAGTTCCCAGTCTCAACGGTTGTGAACATACCTTGCTATCCGACATGATCGAAGTGGGTAGTTTTATTGGCCTTGCTGCCATGACACGTTCGGCAATTACCATCAAAAATGTGAATTACCAGCAACTGGGGCTGATTCCGGATGTATTCCGCAGGTTGGGCATTGAGATCATCCGGCAGGGCGATGATATCTTCGTTCCCCAAAAAGACGTTTATGAACTGGAAACATTTATGGACGGCTCCATTATGACTATTTCCGATGCACCCTGGCCAGGTTTTACACCCGACCTGATCAGTATCGTATTGGTTGTAGCCACCCAGGCACGGGGAAGCGTGCTGATCCACCAGAAAATGTTTGAAAGCCGCCTTTTCTTTGTCGACAAACTGATAGACATGGGTGCCAAGATCATCCTTTGCGATCCTCACCGGGCCACGGTGATCGGGCTCGACAGGCAATACCCTTTGCGTGGCCTCCGAATGTCCTCACCCGACATACGTGCTGGCGTGGCTTTGCTGATCGCCGCCCTTTCGGCTGAAGGCACAAGCATCATTGACAACATCGAACAGATCGACCGGGGATATCAGGAAATAGACATCCGCCTGAGAAACCTCGGCGCCGATATTCAACGTATCTAATGCTGCCATTTTGTCCTGAAATTCCGATGGCAGGTTTTTTGATAGGGCAAAACAAATCAAAAATATTAGATCTTTTAAGGTGCAGAAACCATAACCGATGGAAGAAAAGAACAATCAACAAGAAGACCTCATTCAAAATCCGAATCAAGGAGAAACAAACGAAAGCAATAAAGACACAGAGGTAAAATCCGAGACCGAAATGTCTGCAGAATTATCTGAAGAACACCAGGAGCATAAAAAAGAGAAAGCATCCAAATCAAAACACCGCAAAGAGGACAGGACAGAAGATCTGGAGCAGGAAGTTGTGCTATTGAATGACAAATATCTCCGTCTTTATTCAGAGTTTGATAATTACAGGAAACGTTCACTCAAGGAAAAGATTGAACTCAGCAAATCGGCTGCTTCAGATCTAATCATTACATTATTACCGGTTCTGGACGATTTTGAAAGGGCCATCAATGCTATGGAAACAGGCGAAGATAAAGAAAATGCTCATAATGACGGAATCTACCTGATTTACAATAAACTGAAAAATATTCTTTCCCAGCAGGGTGTGGAACTGATGAAGGTAATGGGAGAAGAATTTAATACTGACTTCCACGAAGCACTGACGAAAATTCCTGCTCCCAAACCTGAATTAAAAGGCAAAGTCGTTGATGTTATCCAAAACGGCTATCTTCTCAATGGGAAAGTAATACGCTATGCGAAGGTGGTGGTAGGGAGCTAAGAGAATTAAAAATTAAAAATGAAAAATGAAGAATAGTGGATAGTGAATGGTGAATTGTGAATCTTTAATATCCAGTACCTAATACCCAATACCTAATACCTAATACCCAATACCTAATGCCCAAAGCCTAACCCCTGAATACTCCGATGCAAAAAAGTGATTACTACGAAATACTGGAAGT
>JBEKST010000018.1:0-19133 GCA_049516815.1 Bacteroidales bacterium
CATCCGATAATTTTGATATCATTGTGAACATCGACAAGGGAGATCTTGAGATCTGGAGAAACCGCATCATCGTGGATGATGATGCAGTTGAAGATCCTAATGCACAGGTTGCCTTATCGGAAGCCATGAAAACGGAACCCGACTTTGAAGTAGGCGAAGAGCTTTCCGAAGAAATAAAACTTCTTGACTTCGGACGTCGTGAGATTCTTGCCATCCGACAAAACCTGATCTCAAAGATCCAGGAATATGAAAAAGACAATATCTTCCGTAAGTACAAGGAGAAGATCGGGGAAATCGTTTCAGGTGAAGTTTACCAGGTATGGAAAAAAGAGATCCTCGTCCTGGATGATGAAAACATCGAATTGATCCTGCCAAAATCCGAACAAATCCCTTCCGATTTTTACCGTAAAGGCGATACTATCCGCGCAGTGGTTTCCAAAGTGGAAATGAACAACAACAACCCGGTGATCATCCTTTCACGGACTTCTCCTGTTTTTCTTGAACGCCTTTTCGAATCGGAAGTTCCGGAGGTTTATGACGGTTTGATCAGCATCAAAAACATTGTCAGGGTACCCGGTGAAAGGGCAAAACTGGCTGTTGAATCATACGATGACCGCATCGATCCCGTTGGCGCCTGCGTTGGGATGAAAGGATCAAGAATCCACGGGATCGTTCGTGAACTCAAAAACGAGAACATCGACGTGATTAATTTCACCACAAATCCTTCATTGTATATCCAGCGTGCATTGAGCCCTGCCAAGATCACTTCTATCGTGATCGATGAACCGAATAAGAAGGCCGATGTTTACATGAAACCCGACCAGGTTTCACTTGCCATCGGAAAAGGCGGTTTTAACATAAAACTTGCCGGTAAACTGACCGGCTATGAGATCGATGTATACAGGGATACCGATGTAGATAATGAAGATGTTGATCTTCAGGAGTTTTCAGATGAGATCGATCAGTGGATCATCGATGAATTAAAAACCATCGGTTGTGATACTGCAAAGAGTGTTTTAAACCTGAATGTACAGGAACTTGTTGACCGTACCGATCTTGAGGAAGAAACAGTGAATGAGGTCGTTCGTATTTTAAAGGCAGAGTTTGAATAAAATATCTTAATTTTACATGCCCTTTCGGAAAAGGGCCTGAGCCAAAATCTATGAGTGAAGGCGCAACAACAATCCGGCTTAGTAAGGCTGCACGTGAGTTTAATATTGGGGTCTCTACTGTCGTGGATTTCCTTTTAAAAAAAGGATTTACCGTCGAAAAGGATCCCAACAGCAAGCTTTCGCAGGAGATGTACACCCTCCTGATGAAGGAATTTGCCACGGAAAAACACGTTAAGGAAGAGGCCAAAAAGATCGGATTGCATTTTATTCAGCATGAAACCATTACCATTGATGACAAACGGCTGACTTCAAAGGATAAGGAAAAAGAGCTGGATGAGCCTTTGTACATCAAGAATGCAGCGCTCGAATACAATACAAAACTTTTCGATACACAAAAGAAAGTCCCGGAACTCCCGTTAAAAGAGGTTCCGAAAGAAGAAAAGAAACAGGAAGCTCCTCCCATAAAGGAACCGCCAAAACCGGTAAAAGAACCAGATAGAACCAAAACTCCTGCAGAAGCAGTTACTCCGGTAGCCAAAGAAGTAACAGCGGCTGAGACAGCAAAGAAAAAATCGGCGAAAACTGCGAAGAAAAAAACTGAAAAAGAAGTCGTAGAAACTGCTAAACCGGTTGAAGAACCAGGTGCAGGAAGTGAGAAAATACCGGAAAAAAAATCTCGCGGGATCAAGATTGTTGGGAAACTTGACATGGATACCGTAAAAAGAAAATCGTCGAAGAAAGGGAAGGGTAAAAAGGAGAAAGTGAAAGAACCTGTTGAAGAACTTTCGACGGAAATCATTGAAGGAGAGCCGGTTGAGTCTGTCACTGAAACTCCTATAGTCATTGCGGAAGAACCCGGAATCATTGAAGAACTTCTTGAAGAAATACCAAAAGTGGAGGATAATTTTCTTCCACGGGAAAAGATTAACCTGGTAGGGCCCACGATCCTCGGCACCATGAAACTTCCTGAGCCCAGGAAAGCCGTGGACAGGAAAAAACCGGTTGCCTCTTCATCCGACGAAACCGTGAAAGGAAAGAAGAAGAAACGTAAACGGATCAAGAAGCAGATGGGCACACTTTTGACCCCTGAAATTACAACTACAGTACAACCCGATCACGTTAAAAGGAAGCCTCATTCCCGGAAAGGTGGATACAGGGAAACGGTTAAACCGGAGCTGAGCGAGGAAGATATTCAAAAACAGATCAAGGAAACACTAGCAAGGTTGGGTCCTGTCGGAAAATCCAAAACGTCTAAATACCGAAGACTAAAGAGGGAAGCCGTCAGCCAACAGATGCAGCAGGAACAGGAAAAAATGGAAGAAGGCAAGAAAGTCATCCAGGTAACGGAATTTGTTACCGCCAATGAGTTGGCAACTATGATGAACGTTCCTGTCACCAATATCATCTCCACCTGTATGTCACTCGGGCTGTTTGTTTCCATCAACCAGCGACTGGATGCCGAAACGCTTACATTGGTCGCCGATGAGTTTGGATACCAGGTAGAATTTGTCAGCGTTGATGTTCAGGAAGCCATTTCCCACTTAGAGGAAACAGATGCTCCGGAAGACCTGATACCCCGTCCTCCTATTGCAACAGTTATGGGTCATGTTGACCACGGGAAGACAAAATTACTCGACTATATTCGTAAATCGAATGTGGTTGCCGGAGAAGCCGGAGGGATCACACAGCATATCGGCGCTTACGAGGTACAGCTGGAGAACGGAAAATCCATTACTTTCCTCGATACTCCCGGTCATGAAGCATTCACGGCCATGCGTGCAAGGGGGGCAAAAGTGACCGACATTGTTATCATTGTCATTGCAGCTGACGACAACGTCATGCCGCAGACGCGCGAGGCCATCAACCATGCTATGGCGGCACAGGTTCCTATTGTATTTGCCATCAACAAGATCGATAAGCCAAACGCAAATCCTGAAAAGGTAAAGGAAGAGCTTTCAAAAATGAACATCCTGGTTGAAGACTGGGGAGGCAATTACCAGTCGCAGGAGATCTCGGCAAAGACAGGTGCGAATGTCAATATTTTGCTTGACAAAGTCATGCTGGAAGCTGAAATGCTTAACCTGAGGGCCAACCCGAGACGTCTTGCCCTTGGAACTGTGATTGAATCTTCGCTGGACAAAGGGCGGGGATATGTGTCAAAACTTTTGGTTCAAAACGGTACACTGAAGATCGGTGATATGGTGCTGGCCGGATCTACCTATGGAAAAGTGAAAGCCATGTACAACGAACGGAACCAGTCGATCCGCGAAGCAGGGCCTTCTACTCCCCTGTTGATGCTCGGATTGAACGGAGCTCCCCAGGCAGGAGATATCTTTAACGTGATGACCGATGAGAAAGAAGTCAAGGCCTTTGCCAACAAACGGCTCCAACTTCAACGTGAACAGGGCATCCGTACACAGAAACACATCACCCTGGACGAAATCGGGCGTCGTATTGCTATTGGCGATTTCAAAGAATTGAACCTGATAGTCAAAGCCGATGTCGATGGATCTGTGGAAGCACTTTCCGATTCATTGCTGAAACTGTCGACCGAAGAAGTCATGGTTTCGGTGATCCACAAATCGGTAGGAGCCATCACCGAATCCGACGTTCTGCTGGCATCGGCATCCAACGCCATCATTGTCGGATTCCAGGTACGTCCTTCCCTGAGCGCGCGGAAACTTGCAGAACAGGAGCAGATCGACATACGGTTGTACTCCATCATCTACCAGGCGATTGAAGAGATCAAAGCCGCTATCGAAGGGATGCTGTCACCTGAAATTGAAGAAAAGATCACCTGCAACATCGAGGTACGGGAAGTTTTCAGGATCACTAAGGTTGGAACGGTAGCCGGTTGTTATGTGCTTGACGGCAAAGTAACACGCCACACTATGATCCGTGTCATCCGCGATGGTATCGTTGTCTATACCGGTACGCTGGGATCCCTGAAACGCTTCAAGGATGATGTAAAAGAAGTCCAGTCGGGTTATGAATGTGGCCTCAATATTGATAATTTCAACGATATAAAGGTGGGTGATATCATCGAAGGGTACGAAGAAATCGAAATTAAACGCCGGCTGTAATCCCTATCGTTTCAGTGTTTGAAGCCGGTCGGGACCAATGGAAACCATGTCTACGGGGATTCCTGTTTCTTTCTCAATAAACCTTATATATTCTGATAATGGATCAGGAATTGCATTGAAAGATTCGATATTGTTCAGCGGCTGGTTCCATCCGTTTAATTCCTGGTAAACCGGTTCCAGGGTATCTTTTGACAATTCAAAGGGAAATTCATCCCGGATCTGTCCGCTTGTCTTATAGTGACTGCAAACTTTGATCTTCTCAAAGGTATTAAGCACATCGGTTTTCATCATGATCAGGGTATCTACTCCGTTGATCATGATGGCATATTTCAATGCCGGAAGGTCCAGCCATCCGCAACGACGCGGCCGCCCGGTCGTGGAACCGAATTCATTTCCGTTTCGCCGGAGGATTGCACCGGTTTCATCCATAAGCTCGGTGGGAAACGGACCAGAACCAACCCGTGTACAATATGCTTTGAATATCCCGTAGATCCTGCCGATCCGGTGAGGTGATATTCCCAGTCCGCTGCAGACACCGGCAGCAATGGTATTGGAGGAAGTGACAAAAGGATAGGAACCGAAATCCACATCGAGCAAGGTTCCCTGTGCTCCTTCAGCCATTACGCTTTTGCCTTCATCCAGGCTTTTATTCAAGAACTGCTCACCTTCTACTATCCGAAAGCCTTTCATTCGGCCGATAGCTTCGAACCATTTTTTTTCATAGGTTTCAAAAGAAAGCCCGTCGAGGGTGAAACTTGCCAGATCGGCAGAATAAGAGCCTAGGGTGTGAAGGTGTATTTCTTTCAATGAAAGGTAGCGTTCTATGAAATCCTTTTCGTTAAGGTTGCCAACCCTAAGCCCATTCCGTGCAATTTTATCCGTGTAAGTCGGGCCTATTCCTTTCAGTGTGGATCCGATTTTTGCTTGTCCTTTCAGGGATTCAGAAACTGCATCGAGCATGCGATGGGTTGGAAGAATGAGATGTGTCCGTTTTGAGATGAGCAGGTTTTCTTCTGCATGAATACCGGCTTCTGCCAGTTTATCTATTTCACTGATGAAAATAAAGGGATCGATGATTACACCGTTACCGATCAGGTTGAGCGTGGACCGGTGAAAGATCCCGGAAGGGATGGTATGCAAGATAAATTTTTTCTCATCAAATTCAATGGTATGACCCGCGTTAGGGCCGCCCTGGAAACGGGCAATAATGTCATAATGCGGAGTGAAGACATCGACGATCTTGCCTTTCCCTTCATCCCCCCATTGTAATCCCAGGATTACATCAACCTTCATAAGCGGTGAGGTTTACTTTTTCGGTTTGGAATTTCCGTAAAAAGTCAGTGAATAATTTACAATTTCGACTTTGTAGAGGTTTTCCACGTACTGCTTTATTTCTTCGATACGGGGATCGTAAAATTCAATAACATCCCCTGAATCAATGAAGATGAAATGATCGTGTTGCCGGATCAGCGTGGACTTTTCAAATTGGGCATAATTTGTTCCGAATTGATGCTTGGTAACTAACCCGCAATCCAGTAATAATTCGATCGTATTGTACAAGGTGGCCCTGCTGACCCTGTATTTATTATTTTTCATCCGGATGTAAAGCGACTCGATGTCGAAATGGCCATCGGTAGCAAAAATTTCTTTCAGGATGGTATATCTCTCCGGAGTCTTACGATGAGCGTGTTTCTCAAGATACTCGGTAAAGATTTTACGGATCGTTTCAAATGTGTCTTCAGCGGTTTTTTTCGTCATATAGGGAAATTTTCCATAAAGTTACATAATTCACATGTATTTAGAACAAATAAAAATAGTTTTTAATCCATTCTGGCAACTTTCTTAATTCCATCGATTTTATGCAGGTCGCTCAGCAGGTGATTCAGGGTATCAGTATCCCTTACATACAGCATGACTTCCCCTTCCGTAAGACCGTTCTTTGCTTCCAGGTGAAAGGATTTGATATTCAGGTTCAGCTCGTTGGAAATGATCTTTGAAATATCTCTGATCATTCCTAATTTATCCAGTCCCGATATTTTTATCCCTGCCAGGAACGAGATGGATTCCTGGTTTTTCCAGTCGATCTTGACGACCCGGTTCCCGTAACTGGCCATCAGTTCGAGCGCCCTGGTGCATTTGGTCCGGTGTATCTGGATGGATTTGTTTGGGGACAGATAAAGACCGATGATCTCATCTCCCGGGATCGGATTACAACAGGTGGAGATCTCGTATCCCAGCTGATGCATACTCCGGACGGCAGATAGTTCTGTTTTTGGATCGCCATTCACCAATTCTGGTCCCGGATCTTGGTGTGATATTCCTTCTTTATGCGTTTTCCGCATGGGGTGAATCATAAAATTAAGCCATCCCGGTTTCATGATCGAAGCAGCAAAGAACTTGATCTCTTTCTGCCCTATCCTGTCCAGTGCAATAGCATAATAGAGATCCATCAGGGTGGAGATATTGTTGATGGTAAGAAATTTCCGGATGTTCTCGTGTGAAAATTCGATTTCGTTCCGCTGAAACATTTTTTCCAGTTTTTCCTTTCCCTGCTTGAAGTACTTTTTCTTTTCTCTTTTAAGGCCAAGTTTGATGTTGGTCTTTGCCCTTGTCGTCACCACATAATTCAGCCATTCATCTTTTGGATTTTGGTTTTTCGAGGTGATGATCTCAATCTGTTCCCCGTTTTTCAACATATAGTTGATGGGAACAAGTTTTTTGTCGACCTTGGCGCCGATGCAGGTCGTTCCGATCTCTGAATGGATGGCATAGGCGAAGTCGAGCACTGAAGAATTTGCAGGCAGGGTGCGGAGTTCACCTGTGGGTGTAAACACCGTGATCTCATCCAAAAAAAAGTAGCCTTTTACATCATCGATAAAAGAAAGCGCATCGGTATCAGGATTTTCGATCATTTCCCGGATACGGTTGAGCCAGTCATCCAACCTGCTGTTTAGTTTCATCGAATCTTTGTATTTCCAATGTGCAGCATATCCTTTCTCGGCGATCTCATCCATCCTTTGTGACCGGATCTGGATCTCAACCCATTGTCCTGTTTGGCTCATGACTGTGGTATGTAATGCTTCATAGCCATTTGCTTTGGGGATTGATATCCAGTCACGTAAGCGGTCCCGGTTCGGGCGGTAATAATCGGTGATTATTGAATATACTTTCCAGCAATCCGATTTTTCCGTTTCAAGGGGTGCATCAATGATGATACGGATGGCAAAAATGTCGTAGATCTCATTGAAGGAAACCTCTTTCATCTTCATCTTTTCCCAGATGGAATAGATTGATTTAGCCCGGGCAGAGATCGTATAATTGATCCCTTGACTGGCAAGGTTCTTCTTTATGGGATAGATAAATTTATTGATGAAGCGGGAACGTCCTTTTTCCGATTCTTTCAGTTTGTTGGATATGGAGACATAGACTTCCGGTTCGGTGTATTTCAATGCCAGGTCCTGCAGTTCACTTTTAATAGCATGCAAGCCGAGACGGTGTGCCAGTGGGGCATAGAGGTAGATGGTTTCCGAGGCAATTTTCAGTTGTTTCTCCGTCGCCATCGCATCCAGTGTCCGCATGTTATGCAGACGATCGGCCAGTTTGATGAGGATTACGCGAACATCGTCGGAAAGCGTGATAAGCAAGCGTTTAAAATTTTCTGCCTGCAATGATGTGGTTCGCTGGTCAAAGATCCCTTTGATCTTTGTAAGGCCATCAATGATTGAAGCAACTTTCTCTCCGAACAATCCGCGGATGTCTTCCAGGGTATATTCAGTATCTTCCACTACATCATGCAGCAAGGCACAAACTACGGAGGTGGTGCCCAGGCCGATCTCCCCGGCTGCGATGGTTGCCACGCTGATCGGGTGATAAATATAAGGTTCCCCGCTCTTCCTGCGCATATCCCTGTGGGCATTCACCGCCATGTCAAATGCGCGGCGTACCTGCTTCTTATCTTTAAGGGTCTTGGGTTTATAAACACGCAATAATCCGCGGTATCGTTTCAGGATTTCCTTTTTTTCCGCTTCAGTATTGATTGAATACATCTGTTTTCTGGCTATTTTCGATCAATTTACAAAGTTAAAGGAAAAATCAAATAAATGGAAGATAAGGTAGTTCCAATAATGGTGATTTTTATTACTTTTGAATGAAATTTCTGTTTATGCGGTTCGGTTATGGCAACATCTTTATTCCGAAAGTTATTTTTTTTCTTTTTGACTACAGTCACCTGCCTTCCGTTTTTTTCTTTTGCAACCCACCAGCGGGCTGCAGAGATCTTTTTTCGTCATCTTTCAGGATTGACCTATGAGGTCACCCTTATCTCTTATACTTACACACTCAGCCCTGCAAATGCGTTCCGCGATTTTCTCACCATCGATTGGGATGATGGCTCTACCAGCCAGATTCCGAGGGTGGAAGAAACCAATCTTCCCAATGAAATCACTTATAACCGTTACATAGGACAGCATACCTTTACGGGTCCCGGCGATTTCATTATCTCCTGTGAAGACCCCAACCGGAATGGAGGGATCCTGAACATTCCGAATTCGATCAATGTTCCTATGTACATCTACTCTGAACTTCTTATCAGCCCATTTCTCGGGGGATACGACAATTCACCCATCTTGCTGATTCCGCCTGTGGATAACGGCTGTGTGGATCAACCCTTTTACCATAACCCCGGGGCCTATGATCCGGATGGCGATAGCCTCTCTTACCGGCTTGTCCCCTGCCGCGGAGATCAAGGCAAGGTCATCCCGGGTTATACACTGCCACCGACAACCCACACCATACGTCTGGATTCCATCACCGGTGATTTTTTCTGGGACAGCCCGCCCCAGCAAGGAGAATACAACATTGCCATCCTGGTCGAAGAATGGAGGAACGGGATCAAGATCGGCAGCGTGGAGAGAGATATGCAGATCATCATTGCCGCTTGCAACAACAAGCCTCCTGTGATTGAACCCTTAAAAGACACCTGTGTGGAAGCCGGGACAACGCTGACCTTTCCTGTGAGAGCCTACGATCCTGACAGCACAGCCCTTACACTTACCGGAATCGGACAACCCTTCATTCTAACTGATAATCCAGCTTCGATTTATCCAAACCCTGCTACCGGGTCGGGACATGTCACAACTATCTTTACCTGGCCTACCATTTGCAGTCACGTGAAAAAGCAACCTTACCAGGTATTCTTCAGAGCTGAAGACAATGGTACCCCAGTTCATCTTGTCGATATAAGTTCCATGCAAATCAAGGTCGTCGGTCCTGCACCCCAGAACCTTACAGCCATACCACTGGGAACCTCCATTATTCTGAACTGGGATAACTATGCCTGCCAGAATGCGAGCGGATATTATATCTACCGGAAGACAGATTCAACAGGCTACCATCATGGATATTGCCAGACCGGAGTGCCGCCTTATCTTGGATATAATAAAATAGACAGGATCGACGATATTACCCGGACCAGTTACACCGACAACAACCAGGGAACTGGGTTAACACAGGGAATCAGGTATTGTTATATGGTTGTAGCTTTTTATTCCGATAATGCCGAAAGCTATGCATCCAATGAAGCCTGCGCCCACCTGAAGAAAGATGTTGCCGTAATCACCAATGTGAGCGTGACTGCAACCGACGTATCCGCAGGGTCGATATACCTGGCCTGGTCAAAACCCACAGAAATCGACACCATCCAGGCCCCGGGACCATATAAATATATTATTTTCCGGTCCATTCCTTCAAATCCCGGCCAATACTTAGCCTTGGATTCCATTTCTGACCTTAATGATACGATCTATACTGAGTCACTTCTGAATACGTTTCAGAACTTATACAAATACCGTATCGACCTTTACAATATAACGCCTGGCAACCGTTTCCTGATCGGTTCATCACAAGTTGCCTCTTCCATCTTTCTCAATATTATTCCTACAGATAAAAAACTGAAACTGCGCTGGAACAATGATGTTCCATGGACCAACTACCTGTTTATTGTTTACCGTAAAAATCTTTCAACCGGGTTGTTCGATTCGATTGGTTCGGCCACAACGCCGGCATATAACGACAATAAACTGCGCAACGGAACAGAATATTGCTATTACATCAGATGCATCGGATCATACTCCGCGCCGGGATTTGCTAGTCCCCTGATCAACCTCTCCCAGGTCAATTGCGGAACACCTATCGATAATATTCCACCTTGCCCTCCGCAACTAACCGACAGTACAGATTGTGAGCGTGCGATCAACATTCTGAGCTGGAAGAATCTCATTGATTCCTGTTCTTCCGACATCATTAAATATTACATTTACTACAGCCGGTGTAGCGATGGGCAGCTTTCACTTCTCGACTCATTGGACAACATTAATAATACGGTTTATCACCACAGTCAGGACAATTCCGTTATCGGCTGTTATGCAGTGATCGCCGTTGATTCGGCAGGAAATAAAAGTGTTTTCAGCAACAAAGTCTGTATTAACTATAACATCTGTGACTATTGGCTGCCAAATGTCTTTACTCCAAACGGAGGCGAAATTCTCGAAAACCAGGTATTTCATCCACGGAAGACGTTTTCATCGATTGATCATTTGGACATGAAGATTTTCGACCGGTGGGGTAAAGAGGTTTATACTACCACTGATCCGGAAATCAACTGGGATGGCAGGGACAAGAATACACACCAGCCTTGCAGTGATGGGGTATATTATTACGTTTGCGAGGTTTATGTGATGGCTCTGTGCGGTAACCAGAAAATGATTCTTAAAGGTGCCGTGACTATTCTCCGGTGATCTTTCCCTGATTCCCGGCTTCTTTCGGGAGTGTTAAATATTCATTTTCTCCTGCAATCCGGGATATAAAGATTCCGACAAAGTTGTATATTTACAGCCGTGAAAAATATACGCAATTTCTGTATTATTGCCCATATTGATCATGGTAAGTCGACCCTGGCCGACCGCCTGCTTGAACTTACGCATACCATATCCGAGCGGGATTTCCAGGAGCAGGTACTGGATGACATGGACCTGGAGCGTGAAAGAGGCATCACCATCAAGAGTCACGCGATCCAGATGAATTTCAGGTCCGAAGACCAGGATTATGTTTTCAACCTGATCGACACTCCCGGCCATGTTGATTTTTCCTATGAAGTTTCCCGAGCTATTGCAGCCTGTGAAGGCGCCTTGTTGGTGATTGATGCGACCCAGGGCATCCAGGCTCAAACTATTTCCAATTTGTATCTTGCAATTGATCATAACCTTACCATCATTCCTGTATTGAACAAGATCGATATGGATAATGCCATGGTGGAAGAGGTAAAGGACCAGATCGTTGACCTGCTGGGTTGTGATCGTGATGATATTATAGAAGCCAGTGCAAAAATGGGGGTTGGCATCGACCGCATTATGGACGATATCATTCACAAAATCCCGGCACCCACAGGAGACCCCGAGGCCCCGTTGCAAGCGCTTATTTTCGATTCGGTTTTCAATTCCTATCGTGGCATCGTTAGTTATTTCCGGATCATGAACGGAACACTCCGGAAAGGCGACCACGTGAAATTTTTTCATTCGGGAACCGATTATCACGCTGATGAGATCGGGGTGCTGCGGTTGAAACAGGAACCGAGGAACAGTTTAAGTGCGGGCGATGTAGGCTACATTATTTCCGGGATCAAGAGCAGCAAAGAAGTCCAGGTCGGCGACACCATCACCCACGTTGACCGCCCTTGTGTTACAGGAATTGAAGGATATACCGCGGTTAAACCGATGGTTTTCGCGGGAATTTACCCCGTGGATGCTGATGATTATGAAGAACTGCGCGACTCGCTCGACAAATTGAAACTGAATGATGCATCGCTTTCTTTTGATCCGGAATCTTCCGCTGCCCTAGGATTCGGTTTTCGTTGTGGTTTTCTTGGGTTGCTTCACATGGAGATCATCCAGGAACGCCTCGACCGCGAATTCGATATGGATGTGATCACCACGGTTCCCAACGTTTCCTATAAAGTCTATACCACCAAGGGCGAGATCATCGAAGTACACAATCCATCCGGATTGCCTGAACCTACAGTCATCGATCATATCGAAGAGCCTTACATCCATGCCAATATCATCACCCGTGCAGAATATATGGGCGGCATCATGAAACTTTGCATTGATAAACGCGGTGTTCTGAAAAACCAGGTTTATCTGACAACCAACCGGATCGAACTGACCGTCGAACTTCCGCTGGGTGAAATCGTCTTCGATTTTTATGACAAGCTGAAGAGTATCTCCAAAGGATATGCTTCATTTGATTACCATATATTCGGACATCAGCCGGCAGACCTTGTAAAACTCGACATCCTGCTGAATGGTGATACCGTAGATGCTTTATCTACACTTCTTCACCGCGGCAATGCTTATGAATTCGGCCGGAAGTTCTGCCTTAAGCTGAAAGAATTCATTCCCCGCCAGCAGTATGATGTTGCCATCCAGGCTGCCATCGGGGCAAAGATCATCGCACGCGAAACCGTAAAAGCCGTCAGGAAGGACGTTACCGCCAAATGTTACGGTGGCGATATCACGCGTAAACGGAAACTCCTCGAGAAACAGAAAAAGGGAAAGAAACGTATGCGCCGGATCGGCAATGTAGAAGTTCCACAGAAAGCATTCCTTGCCGTTCTCAAACTTGATTAGAAATTTTTTATCTTTTTGTAACGGTTTTCATTTATTCTCGTCTGATATTCACTAATCTTAAAATTACAGGTATGAAAAAGATAAATCTGATTACCAGGTCGCTCCTGGCCATTTCTATTGTTTTATTGTTTGCTTCTGTTTCCTTTTCACAAGATGAAGGCATGAACAAAGGCGATTCCCATAAGGAGCAAAAAGAATTCACTATGAAAAATGTGAAGGTTGAACATCACGGTGACGACACCACCATAGTCATCATTCATCATGGTCATCACAAGGATATGGGTTGTTACCCTTTTATGTGCCGTAAAGGAAAGTACAACGGTCACTGGGCCGGTGTTGACCTGGGTTGGAACGGTTATGTAAATACCAATTTTAACATGTCTTTCCCTTCAAATCAGAATTACCTTGACCTGAACACATCCCGTTCGTTGACAGTCAACCTGAACCCTGTTGAACTCAACCTGAACATTGCAAAAAATCATTTCGGACTCACTTCAGGGCTGGGTTTTACCTTTAACAATTATTATTTTTCAAACAGCACGTTGCTGGTGCATGATTCGAATACACTGGTCGCTTACCGGCTTGTGGATCAGAACGGGAACAAGGCCGATATGAAGGTTAACAAATTAACCGTGATCTGGCTTACAGTTCCTGTCATGTTTGAGTATCAAACGAATTCCGGTATAAAGTGGAACAGCTTTCACCTTTCACTTGGCGTTATCGGCGGAGTGCGGCTCTGCGCCTACACCAAACAGAAATTTTATTCAAGATATACAACATATTACCTGCGGGATGATAATGGATTAGATATCGGTTCGGTTTATGTGAATAATAACTTTACCAGGACACAAAGTCAGTATCACCTTAATCCTTTCAAGCTGGATGCTACCATGCGGATCGGCTGGTCATTCCTGAACTTTTTTGCAAACTATTCTGTATCACAGATGTTTCAGAAGAACCAGGGTCCGGTACTATATCCTTGGGCTATTGGGATCACGCTTTGCGGTTGGTAAAATTTTTTTTTTAACCACAAAGGCCGAAAAGTTTTACGCAAAGTGTTCAAAAAAATCCCGGGTTACCTGCAATAATATTCCAATGCTTTTTGCGCAGGCTGATAATTCAGTGATAAGGCTTTCCTGAGATCCTCGCACCCGTTAACCTGTGTTTCAAATTTTGCGATTCCCCTGAGATAATAGGATGCACCAAAATTGGGATCCAGGGCGATTGCCCGGTCGAGGTCATCAATGGCTCCTTTGTAGTCATTGAGATTTCCTTTCACAATGGCACGATCCTGCCAGGCACCAAAATAATTCCGGTTCATCCTAAGCACCAGGGAATATTCGTTCAATGCTTTCTGGTATTCACCGGTGACACGGTATATATTTCCTCTTCCAAAGTAAGCATCAATGTATGCAGGATTCAGTTTGATGGCATGAGAAAAATCATCCAGGGACTGTGAATAATTTTTCAGTTTATTCTCTGCCATTCCCTTATGGTACCAGGCATAAGCATAATTTTTATCTGATGCAATGGCTTTATCGAGGTATATCAGCGCTTTTGCATAAGATCCCGAATCGATTGCCATACTTCCCAGTGTATTGAGCAAAATGGGTGAATCCGGGTAATGGCCCAGTGCAGATTCAATAAGCCGGGGCGGTGAATGCCATAACCTGTTTTGCTTAAAAGTTAAATAAGAAAAGGCAAGGATATAGAGAATTCCCAGTGTGGGAAGGATCCATTTTAATCGTTTCATGCGCTGATAAATTTGAAATCCCATTCCCGCAAGGAAAATAAAGATCCCTGCAGAACCAAGATAAGTGTACCGGTCGGTGATGATGGTCTCCCGGTAATTATTGATCACCAGTACCAGGAAAATACAAAGGAAAAAGAACACTAAACCAAAAATTAATTCTTTTTTCGACCGGAAGACCAGGTATACAGTTCCTGCGATGAACAGCAGAAGGATCAACGGATACAGATAGTAGTCGAATGAAAGTGTCTGACCGGGATGAAATGGAAAGGGATAAAAAACAGAAATAGATCCTGGCACCAGGATCCTGAAAACATATTGTGCGAACCCGTAACAAAAAATGATCTGTCGTTCTGCAATGGAATAAGGAGCTTTGTAGTCGATGTAACCATAGCCTTTCTGGGCAACGATATTGATGATCCCGAAAAGAATTGCAACGATGAAAAATGGTATCTTTTCAAGAATATTCTTCCTGGAAAATAATTTCCGGTTCTGCAGATAATCGGCCAGGAAAAGCGCTACCGGCAACACTGCTGCCTGAATCTTCGACAGGCACGAGAAAAGGAATAAGACCAGCGAAAGAAAATAGAATTGTTTTTTTTCTCCTTCAATATAAAAAGTGTATGAGATCAGGGATCCAAGAAAAAAGAAAACATAAAGCAGGTCCTTTCGTGATGTGATCCATGCTACTGCTTCAACATGCAACGGATGAACGCCAAAGAGCAACGCGACTATTAAAGCTATATTGAAATTCCTGAAAAGCTTCCTGATCAGGTTAAAAAGAAGGCATGTATTTGCAAGGTGAAGTAACAAGTTGGTGACATGAAAAGGAAAGGCGGATCCGTTGCCGATCGTATAGTCAATGGCAAATGAAAGTGTAGTCAATGGGTGATATAATCCGGCATGGAAGGTCGAGAAGTATTTCCAGATATTTTGAAAATTCAGCTGCCGGACAAACGGCGCCAGCGGAACATCCTTATCATCCCAGCAGAAGAAACCATTGGAGAGAGAAGGAAAATAGGCTAATGCGGTAAGAAGTAAAATGGCAAAAAGGAAAAGGTAATTCCGGTCAATCTTAGCTTTGATGAGTGGGGGCATTCTTTTCCTGTTGCTTTAATGCATGACACTTAACTTCTTCACTGCCACACCACCTCCCGATACCACCGAAACGAGATAAATCCCAGGGCTGAGATCTCCAACATTAATCCTGATTTTTTTTGATCGGTTGCCGGGGATACTTTTAATTATGGATCCATTAAGGTTGATCAGATCAATCTTCTGAATAACCACGTTAGAATTTATTTCGGTAAAATATGTAGCAGGATTCGGATTGATATCTATTTTAATCAGGCTGATTTCATCAACATGGCCAACATCGCAGCCTGTAAATAATGTTGAAGAAGGGGGTGAAATGCATCCATCGGAATAAACTGTCCTTATCCGATAGTATGCATTGCAATGTATGTGATCATAGAATGGAGGCCCCGGAATGGGTGTAGGGGTTAAAAGTATAAAAGTCGTATCGTAATAAGATTCTTTAAAATAAATAAGGTAACCTGTTACAATACTGCTATCAGGCTCAAAATTAGGATTCACCGGTTGTATGCTTCTTTTTGTTATGTTCGACAATTTACCTTTGTTCTTCTCCAAATCTTGAATTATGGATTCTGTCGAAACATGATCTCGAGCAGGGAACAATGTACTTTCTTTCTTGGTGCCGGAAATTATTACACTTGCTTGGATCAAGGCGACACTGGGTTCATAAGTTCCTCCCTGCCAGATCTTTCCCCAGGTGATTCCATCATAGTACCATTCCAAATCGTACGAAGAATACGGGCCATCTGTGTCATAGCCAAGGTAGTTTGACCATCCTGCGGTGTTGTTCCATTTGACCATGGCGTAAAAGGTCCCGGTGAACGGAATATCTGGAAAAGGAAGATCAATCCAACCCTCATTCGGCGTTATGAAAGGTTGGGAGGATGCAACCAGGATATGATTATTATCGAAAATATCAACTGTCAGTGAATCAAGGCCGTGAACATCAAACCCAAAATAAACACTGATCTTTGTGATCTCCCCGTGTACCCATTGATCTAAAGGAAATTCATTTCCCAGCCAGCCGATTGTATGGGGCAATATGAGCCAGCCTGTCTCTGCATCACCATCATCGTATTCCAAGGTAGTGGAATAAGACTGACCGTTGCACATTGGCGGCGACCACATTAATTCTACGTTGCAAGTGTAGTAGTTTGTTGAACAATATCCCTCCCCTCCTCCTCCAAGCAACACATTCCGGCATTGCCTTGTCACCGCTATATTATCCAGGAACCAGGCAGAAATCAGGTCAGAATATTGCCCGAATGCCACGAAACGTAATCTGAATAATTTGTTGTATGCAAACGAAATATTGAAGTGTATGGCTTTCCAGTCAAATCCTGTATCATTCACCCAGGTGTTGAGCGTATAGCTGACCGTGTCGTACTCAACTATCAAACTCATCTTTTCAGATCCTGAATTGACTAGCGATGTAAGTTTTATATCAAAATCCAGATTGATGTCATCACATGTCAGACCTGTTGCATCAAACCAGGGCGAAACCAGGGCATTGATGTAATTTGAGGTGGAAGGCAACCCGGTGAATGTTGCACATGGTGAAGGATTGCCTGAGTTGCTTGAGATGGCCCAATTTCCCTGGGTATAAGGGAATCTCCAGGCATTCGCGGTAAATGTCGCTGAATCCCATGTCTCAATGAAAGGAATGGATTTGATGGTGTCTGTTATGTTAAGGGCATATAAAGGGAAGGATGAAAACAATACCACTATCCCCGGAATCAGGGTTTGTAAAAATTTCATCTTCATAAGATGAACTTTATAACAGGGTAAATATAGAAAATTTTCCCTGAAATTGTATATTATTTTGAAAGAATTTACTTCCAGACTTAAAAATAAAATAAGTTGAAAAAAATTACTTGATAAATTAAAGGACTTCCACCAGTATCGGCTGGTCGATCTTCAACCCGAGCAAACTGGAAGCTTTTCCCTGATTGATAGCAATCTCAAGATGGCCGGAAGAGCTGAACAATGCCAGCATCTCTCCTTCCACAACATCTTTGTAAGATTTGCTGAGTTCGGTGATACGGTAGGTAGCCGAACGAAAGAGTATGGCGAATTTTTTTCCTTTCACTACCGAACGAAAAAAAGGTTCGGTGATGTTGGTGAAGACATTTTCGTAATTATCGATATAAATGACCTTCCCTTTGATGAGATTTCCATCGACAATGGGCTTGAAGGAGATGCGCTGCATCAAGGTTTTCTTAGGGTGCCCAAGTTCTTCAATGGGTTTCCCTTCGGCAATATGGCAGGCTACTTTGGCAAACACATCCCTTGATGGAAAAGTGAAGTAGTTAGTGTCCTGAATAATATCCAGGTCGATTATTTTTTCAGGAAGTTCATCGAAGATAAGAGAAAAGATCCCGTTATCGGCGCCGATGAAATAATGACCATCGTAAACAACCAGTGTATGGGGATTCTCGATTGAAGCTTCACTGTTGATACCAAGAATGTGAATGGAACCTTCGGGAAAATTTTTATAAAAGTTGCGGATGATGAAGGCAGCCTGGTTCAGGTCGAACGCAGGAATGTCATGGCAGATATCCACAACCTGCGCACCTGGAAGCATCCGGAAAATTGCTCCTTTGACGGCTCCCAGGTAATGATCCTTTAATCCCCAGTCACTGGTAAGCGTAATGATTGCCATGAACCAAAAAATACTGTATTTTTGTCTTTCAAAATTAGTAATTAAATTCACTTCATGAGTGAAAAAATTATAGGCATCGGATCGCATCACCCACTGGATTTTTTCGGGGTGAACGACCAAAACCTCGATCGCATCCGGAAATCCTTCCCGAAACTGAAGCTCATATCCCGCGACAACACCATAAAAGCAATAGGAGAAGAAGCCGAACTTCTTTTATTTGAACAGAAGTTCAGTCTGTTGCTCCTGCACCTTGAAAAATTCGGAAAACTGGCTCTTTCCGATATTCAGCAAATCCTTGATCCCGCCTGGGAACCGGAAGAGGAAACCGGCTTGCATCATTCCGGGATCCTGGTACACGGTAAGAATGGTATGCTAATCCGTGCGCGGACTGTCAACCAGCGAAACATGGTGAAAAGCGTGGAAGGAAATGATCTGATTTTTGTCATCGGGCCGGCCGGTACCGGGAAGACCTATACCGCTGTCGCCCTTGCCGTAAGAGCTCTGAAGAACAAAGAAATCCAGCGGATCATCCTGACCCGTCCCGCTGTGGAAGCAGGGGAAAACCTGGGATTCCTGCCCGGCGATCTGAAAGAAAAACTTGATCCTTACCTCCAGCCGCTCTATGATGCACTGAAAGATATGTTGCCACCACAGAAACTGTTATCTTACATTGAAGACGGCACCATCGAGATCGCCCCGCTGGCGTTTATGCGCGGACGGACACTCAACAATGCTTTTGCAATCCTCGAT
>JBEKST010000019.1:0-18964 GCA_049516815.1 Bacteroidales bacterium
GGTTCCCAGGGCAATGCCTATGTCTGCCAGGGCCAGTGCAGGTGAGTCGTTGATTCCATCACCCACCATGGCAACATGTCTTCCCTTGTCTTTCAACTGCCTGACATAATCCGATTTCCCTTCGGGGGTGACCTCTCCTTTAAAATGATCAATCCCTGCTTTGACCGCCATGTGTGAAGTTATGGCAACCGTATCCCCGCTTAGCATATGTACTTCGATGCCCATCTTTTTTAATTCAGCTACTGCGGATGCGGATGAAGGTTTAATCATATCAGTTACAGAAAAAAGAGCAACTACGTTCCGGTTTTTGGTCACATAGATCAGTGACTGTGCCTGTTTTCGAAATTCAGTATCTTTTTCCAGAAAGGTTTTTGTGAACTGCCCGTTGTTTTCGAGGATATAACTTTTGCTTCCGATATGGTATACATCATTTCCGACAAATGCGGAAACTCCTTTTCCCGTTGTGCTTTCAAACCCGGTAATTTCATTGGGAATGAAATTCTGTTTCCTCATATAGTTGACCAGTGCCGCAGCAAACGGATGTTCCGAACGTGATTCGATAGATACAATTGCATCTTCGACCATGGAATGATCTATGTTATTTTCATCCCATACGATCTCAGCTACAGTAGGTTTTCCAATGGTGATAGTTCCCGTCTTGTCAAGTACGATCGTATCAATATTGCAGGCAGTTTCCAGGCTTTCTGCATCACGGATCAGGATGCCATGTTCAGCGGCTTTTCCTAATCCTACCATGAGAGCCGTTGGTGTGGCAAGTCCCAGGGCACACGGGCAGGCGATGATCAAAACGGTGATGGCACAGATGAGGGCGATAGGGCTTCCGGATACAGGATGCCAGATTGACCAGGCGATAAAGGTCAGGACAGCTATCCCGATCACGACAGGAACAAAAACAGCTGCAACCTTGTCCACCAGCCTTTGCACCGGCGCCTGGCTTCCCTGAGCTTCCTGGACAAGCTTAATGATCTGTGCCAGCATGGTTTCACTGCCCACTTTTTCAGCCGATATTTTCAGGCTGCCGGTTTGATTGATAGTAGCCCCGATCACAAAATCACCAGTTTTCTTTTGTACAGGTATTGATTCGCCAGTGATCATGCTTTCGTCAATGAATGAATCTCCTTCGGTCACTTTACCGTCGGTGGGGATTTTTTCCCCGGGACGGACCACCAGCGTGTCACCCACGATGATTTTTGAGATCAGCATTTCTTTTTCAATACCATTCCGGATCACCTTTGCCGTCTTTACCCCCAGTCCTATTAATTTCCGGATAGCACCTGTAGTTCGCTGTTTGGCTTTTTCTTCAAAATATCTTCCCATGAGGATGAACGAGATAATCACTACAGAAGCTTCAAAATAAACATGAGGCTCGAAACCCCTCGAATGCAGAAATTCAGGAAAGAACGTATTAAAAGTACTGTAAAGAAAAGCCGTTCCCGTTCCTATAGCGACCAGAGTGTCCATATTGGAGGAAAAATGCAGAGCCCTTTTCCATGCGATAATGAAAAACTCCCGTCCGAATATTGCCAGTACCGGAACTGCGAGGACAAGCATGATCCAGTGGGAATATGGGATTTGGTGAAAGACCATTGAGATCAGAAATACCGGGATGGAGAAAGCCACCGACATGAGGGTATTGAACTTTAGTCGCTTTAACCTTCTGTTCTGGGAAGCCTCCTGGTCGCCGGCGCTGACAGATCTATCGGTAATAAGTTTATATCCGATCCCATCAACTACTTTTACCATGAAGGCAGGATCGATGAGTTGAGGCTCATATTCCACTACAACCTGTTCCATGGCAAGGTTCACCACTGCTGACTTTACGCCTTTCTGAGCCGAAAGTATCGTTTGTATGCTCAGGGCGCAGGAAGCGCACGACATTCCTTCAACCGGGTATATTTCTTTAACAGTTGACACCAGTGTCAATTTTTATGCAAAGTTACGACAAATCAAACCCTGTTAAATTCTTCCCTTCAAACCCATGTTATGTCGAGCTTTGAAGTGCCCGGGACAAAAGTTGATTCACGATTGGACGATCTTTGAGTTACGATTGAATTGTGAGATTGACGATCGACGAGTAAAAGATTGAAAAATCGTAAATCGTAAATTAATTATAATTCATTCTGAAATCGTAAATCGTCTAATCGTAAATATGTTTTTCTTTCCGTCCTTCAAGTTCCAGCAAATCAAAATAAGATTTCACCTTAATCCGGCACCCGTTAAGAAAAGTTGACGGATATGGCGGATTTCCAAGAACATAAGGATAAATGTGCTCTTTGACAGGGAAACTGCAGCTAGAAACAAAATTACCGGTACAAGAATCGTTTTATACTTTTCTTGGGCGTTTTTTCGAATTCCGATTCTGTAATCTCAAAACCGGCGATGTGGATGTATTTTGGCAAACGATGTTTCAGGTCATGTATATATCCTTTGAATATTTCCGGTAGTTTTTCTTTTGTAACGCCTGCTCTATCCATTGCATCAGCGTCGGGAAAAATCAATGCGATCAATGATTTATCACGTTCGATGATCAGTGATTCCATGACGAGAAACCGGTTGTTCAGGATAGATTCGATTTCTTCGGGATAGATGTTTTTACCCGAAGGGCCGAGGATCATACTTTTGTTCCGGCCCTTGATATGGATATTTCCTTTTTCATCAATCACACCCAGGTCGCCAGTGTGCAACCATCCGTTTTTTTCAAGTATGGAATGGGTTGCTTCATCATTTTTATAATATCCCAGCATTACATGATTTCCCCTGACGAGGATCTCACCTGCAATTTTCCGGGGCTCAGGCGAATCGATCCGGATATCCAGTTCATCCACTATCCGTCCCGAAGCGCCCAGTTGTGTTGTTTTCCAGGAGGCATAGGAGATCAGTGGGCCGCATTCCGTCATGCCATATCCGACGGTAAAAGGAAACCGGATCTTCCGGAAAAAACGTTCTGCCTGGCTGTTGAACGGAGCACCTCCAATGACCAGTTCCCTGAAGTTACCTCCGAATACATCCACCATTTTTCCCCGGATCTTCCGGAATATCAGTTGATTTAATAAGGGAATATGCGACAGGATCTTGATCGCAGGTTTTCGCAATACCGGGATCAGCTGCGATTTGTAGATTTTTTCAATCACTAATGGTACCGAGAGGATAAGTTCCGGCCGGATTTCCTGAAAGGCCTGCATGATGATCTTTGGAGAAGGGGTCTTCGTCAGGAATGTGATATCACACCCGAGGGTAAACGGGAAGAGGAATTCGAACGCGCATCCGTAAGTATGCGCCAAAGGAAGGAATGAAAGGATCCGGTTTTGAGGATTTAATGGCATATTCCGGTGAGCATAAAGGATGTTGCCGAGAAGACTCTTATGCTGTAACACAACACCCTTTGAGAATCCCGTGGTTCCTGAGGTATAACTGATCACAGCTATATCTTCACTCCCGCAAGCCTCGAAATTGATCATCTCAGGCGTAACCCTTTCAAGAGATCCGGTTGCGGATTTTGTAATATCTTTTTCAACAGGAGAATCTCCGCTTTTATAGAGAACCGATAGATCCTGTATCTTCAATATCTGCCGGATCAGTGGCATGGCTCCCGGGTCAAGGCTGCTGAAAAGGGAATCTTCCGCAAAGAGAAGAATGGAATCGGAATGGGTGACGATATGGTGAACGTCTGCCGGTTTGAAATCCGGCAGGATAGGTACGATCACCGCGCCATAGGTGACGGTGGAAAGGTAGATTGCTCCCCAATTGGCGGAATTCTTCCCAAACAGGGCAATTTTATCTCCTTTTTTAATCCCGGATTCCCTGAACATTTGATGGATCTTCAGGATTCTTTCGCCGACCTCTTTATAGGTAAAACTGTTTCCGCCGTAATCGGAGAGCGCTCTGAACTCCCAGTTATCCCGGATGGCATTGGCGAATAAAGAAATTAAATCGGTAGATGTGTCGTTCATACAGACTGTTATTCGTTCCTATTATATGAAAAGCAGGATATGAAAGATTCTTGTTAACCACCTGTTGTCAAACAAAGATACAAAAGTTCTGGAATTCCATTTACACTCTTTTTTTCTTATTAATTGAACTTGGTATTAATGAAAATGAAAAAAAGAAGACAGTTCTATTACGGTTTGTAAAGCATGAAAAAATAATTATCAATTTTCACTTCCCCTGATGGCCAATGGCCAATCCGATTTTGATCCCAAGATTAATCACCGGCCCGAAGAGGATCCGGTTATTTACATCAGGAGAATGATCCGGATGCTTCCACCACATTTGGTTGTCGTCATGGTATTCATAGATGCCATATAGCAGCTGATGCAGCATAATGTACTTGATTCCCCCTCCCAAATACCAATCAATCACAAATTTTCCATATCGCTTCATCAACCCAATGCGGAGACTTAATCCAAAGTCATTCCTGTACTGATCTTGAAGGGCACCAGAGCCATCCCCCTTATCCGGCCAGTCGGTACGCACACCGGTGAACCACAGATTCCGGTACATCATTACTATTCCCAGGTATCCCCCTGAATAGAAAAAATATTTCGGGTATGTTGTGACAGAAAACCCACTATAATTGTATAAAGGATAGTCGATCGTATAATAAGCATTGGCGGAGGGAATCCCCAGGATTGCGCTGAATTCGGTCTCCCAGGTAAAATTTTTACTAATCAGGCGCTCATAGGAAAGGGCCAATTCCAGGTGTGCTAATTTGATAATGTTAAATTTCAGAAAATTTTTGTAAGCCAAAGGGTCAGTTGAAGAAATGTGATCTTTTTTCTCTTGCGTGGCCAGGTTCTGCATATAAACCTTATAGGACCAGGGGCTGCTATAAGCACTTTCGGGCGGACAGATGATCTGCCAATTGTGTGAACCTGCCACATATGCAGGGGTATTTTCGTTATACTGCGGTTGATCGGGAAAAGCAAACTTAGACTGAAAAAAGAGTTTGTCAATATCAGATACTTTCACTAAAGTGTCATTGAAGAAAAGCGTGTCAGTCTTAATCAACTTTACCTGGCCCGAAATCTGTTTCCCGGAAGTGGTCCATACTAAGATGTTTGAATTTTCAGAAATCCGCAGAAACCTGGAGGTTCGAATGTCCCTGATCAGTATCACATGAGTTCCCCTCTTGAGAGGTTGAGACACTGCGGTAAAGCAGGTCACCATAAAAAACAGGGTAAAGAATCTTTTCATAGATAGTTCATTTTTCGATTCATACACAAAATTGTAAGATGTTATTCTTGGCAGGTTTATTTATTCTTAATGGTTAAATATGCTTTTATAAAATTTACTGATGGTTCCAACATCAGGTTTGTTAATTTTTCCCGTCCGAGTTTTTCATTAATCGTTTTGGCCATTTTTGCACCTACCGTATACCAAAGCCTCTTTTTATCAGATAGAATGGAAATCTTTTCCCAATCCTGATCTGTGATAGTTTTTTGGGGATTGTCTTTAAAATAAAAATAGATAGTAAAGTATTCTTTCACCTGTTCTCTCATAAGTGCCGTATCCTGCAATACGATATAATCATGGTCGGCATTCAGGGCATGTTCATTTTGCCGGATGTCAAAAGGTGCATAGGTGCCCATTCCCTCAAGGTGCGTATAATATTCGATAAGCGTTGTCATTTCTGAGTAGGTATGGATATTCAAATCAACCATTGTGTTGTTTTTAAGTTGCAGAAATCCCGCATGATGTAATTCATGAATGGAATAATATTTCAATTCCCGCCTATCCTGTAAATAATGCGGATGGGCCAGGTTGATGCTGGCGTTACCCGCAATTGTTACACCAAGATCGTATCCGAACGTGAAAAACAGATGCGTTAAACCGTTATATTCAAAACCCTTTGGCAACAGTTTAAGACACACTGTCTGTGCTAAATCAGTTCCGGCAATACTATCTTTGGCATATTGCAAATTTCTTTTAAACCCGGGCAGGATTTTCCTTTTTTCTTCAACCGGTGTAAGTAAATATTTTACCAATGCTAATGTTGAACCTTTGGGAACATCATAATTAAACTTGTTTGCATGATTAAATATATGCCTAGCAGCATCGGTTTCTGCAATTTTAAATAAGTAACCTGAATCTCCTGTTTCAAGGTATTGAATTGCCAGTTCAGCAAAAGTAAAATCGTAGGTCACATAGCCTTTTTTTATTGAGGATGATTGTCCGAAAGCCAATACTGACAAGGATTGAATGGTAAATAAAATAATTGTGAATCTTAAAAATTTCTGCATCTTTTCTTATTTTTTACTTAATAAACTAACGGCCGCGCCTATGCTAAGTGTGGCATTAAGTTTCTGTATCAAAAGTAATTTTTTTCTTTCATCTCAAATTTGACTCCTTAAGATTTTTTCATGAACTTCAAATCAAATAATATAAAAATCGTTCTTGCTGATTCACGCAGAAGACCTTATAATTTGTCAATCCAAATGGTGTTATTTAAACTTGGATTGTAATTTTTTTTGCGGAAACAGTCTACCGGCAGACAGGTTTGCGGTTTTATCTTTAGGTTCTTTGCGTGAAATAAAAATAGTTGTTAGAAGGGTTCACGCAAAGTGTGCAGGGTTTCACGCAAAGTGTGCAAAGAAAATCCAAAATCGTAAATTCAATCTAAAATCCCAAATCGTATCTCGTAAATAGAATTGATGAACCCATTATCGCGACCAATCTATTACTTTCTCCTCGGTTTTCTCCAAAACTTAAAAGCTACAAATCCCGCGGCGAATAATACAAACAGCCACCAGATCCGGAAGAGGAAAATAATAAAGTATTCGAAAATAATCCAACCATCAACCAGCGCATTCAGGATCCTGGCAAAGAGGTTGGGCCTGTTTGAATCGGGATTGGGGAGAACCTGGATTTCCTTATAATAGATTGGTTTTTGATAGATGAAGATGGTCAACCTGCAGTATTTGACCTGGTCGGCAAGCGCAAGGTTTTCAACCTCCAGCTGATCCGCCTGGTTCTGGCGGTTTAGAACGTTTTCTTCGGCGTTGGTGGTTTCTTTTAATTTACTTGCTTTTGTATCGATATGCCTTTTCTGCCGGACATCATAATTCTTTAATCTTTCCGATGCCTTCTGGTTGGCTAAAAGGTTAAAAGTGATCTCATCCATTTTGACAATGCGGTAGTCGAGGAACAGGATCAATTTATTAAGTTCCCTTACCAAGCTATCGAGGCTTTCATTCGGAATGCGAAGTTCTATCTGGTTTTCGACAATGATTTGTTTTGATATCAGAACAGAATCCCGGCTTAGTTCCATTCGCGATTGATCGCTTTCCCGGTTTTGCAGGTGAGAATAGATAAGATAACCCGAATATTTTGCAGCCAGGTCTTCGATTTTTTCGGAAGCCTTGCGAACATTGCCGACAAGGAATTTCGTTTCAGCTGTTTTGATAAATTTTTTCTCAGCCGGCGTTTTGGTGGCCAGGTTCAAGTCATTCATAGACTTTTGGACCCCTGCAAGAGAATCGGCTACCCTTGTTGAATCGGCTATTCTTTTTTCTTCATGCTCTTTGGCACTTGGGCCACAAGCTGAGAGCAGGATTGCGAGAAGGATGGTTTTAGAGATAATGAATTGGGAGGTGGGCATATGTTTGTTTTTTAATTATTAATGGATTATAACGCCCCGCAGCCGTAGGCCGGGTTTTATTTGACTTTATATTTGCGATCCGTTTTTATGTTTAGTGACCGGGATACCTTTCCTTTCCAACTGCTCCTGCCTGCGGTCGAAGGCTTGTTAGCGGCGGCCACAATTTATTCACTTCCTTAGATAACTTTGAACCCATTTTTGTTTCAACGAACTTGTTATTATTATTTGAAATACTTCAAGGTTATTATCGTCAATTTTTGATATTGTTCTATTGTTAAAAGGGAGAATATTATCGGATAGATTTATTTTTAGATTATTACCAGTAAGTGTGTAGGTGCATATTTTATTTGTATCAGACATAGTGTTAGTGAACATAAATAATCTATTGTCCTGGGTATATTGCTCAAGGAGTGTAGCAGGATTGCCATATTCATCTGTATAAATTGCGGTGTCAATTTTAATTATATTATTCAAACTGCCTAATGTTGATATTGTTAGCAGTTTTACTTCCCATAAACCAATAATAGATGCCTGATAAATAGATGATCCTGAGTTTTGTTTATCCTTTTTACAACCAAAAATTAGTATGAAACATACTGCTAAAAAGGTGAAGTGGAATTTCAGTTTCATATTTTGTTTGAATTAAATTGTGATTGCCACTAATTTGTTTATACCCACAACTCTTCTGCTCATATCCTTCTCCAAATGAACAATAAGGAGAAATTCATTGGTATTTCTTAAAAAATTATCATCAATAATTCCCAACTTTTCTATCAATTTCCTAACAAATATAATTAATTTGGCTCTTTATAATTTCAAGTGGGTAACATTATACGGATTGACTTTACTAAAATCAAGTTTACCAGCCACCTGGTCAAACTGAATTTTATTAACAAAACATGGTTTCTCTATCAATAGTGCCTTGGCAAATAAATATTCTTGGGTTAATATATATTTTACTTGACTTTCTGATTTTTTCGTAAATTTACCTACTTACTCTTACAATAAAGCACGTTTTTACATTCACAACCCTCCTTTAACCTAATTGTTATCACAATGAAGAAATTTTATCTTTTCCCGTTCCTTGTTCTTTCAATCCTTATGAATTCGAGAACTCCTGTTTCTGCTGGTTGCTTTCCGGCATGGTTTATTGCAACTACACCTGCTGCGGGAGCTTTCCTTTATAATAAGACAATTTCTTTTACTTTCAGGGGCAATGGGGGATCACAGGCAGTGGTTGGCGGTTACATCCGGGTCTACAAAAAATCGACCAATACCGTTGTTGACTCTATCAAAATTACCGATTATTATCCGGTAGGGAATTACGGTTCTTCGAATGGAACATTCGAATTCCCCATAACCAGCATGCTTGAGTGCAATACTGAGTTTTATATTCTTATTGATTATCACTCATTCACTTGCATTGATCAAATGTGGTTTGATTATATCCGTGACAGCAATGGAAATATATTTGAATGGAATTTTATCACCGCTCCGACTCCTATAACTTTCACTAAAGGGTTGCCTGCTTATTTTTGTGGCGGAGGTATTTCTACCCTAACGGCGAATGAAGCTCATTCTTATCTTTGGTCAACCGGGGATACATCGCGGACGATTACAGTAACTAGTCCCAATTATTACTCAGTTACAGTAACTTACATAAATGGATGTTCTGTAACCGACTCTGCTTCCATTCTCTCTCTTCCACCCGATAATGTTCCTATCTGCATGGTAACTGTTGATTCACTTTCAATATTCAACCAGGTGATCTGGACAAAACCCTACGAACCTTCGATAGACAGTTTTATTGTATACCGTGAGATAACGACAAATTCATACAAGCGTATAGGAGCCGTGCCATACCAGGGTGCTCTCAGCATTTTCGTTGACACCGTACGGACAAAATATTTCCCAAATACCGGTGACCCTAATGCAGGCACGTACCGTTACAAGTTGCAAATACTCGATACATGCGGAAGCTACAGTGACCTGAGCCCTTTTCATAATACGATCTTTATTTCCAACAACAACGGAACTTTCACATGGCCCCAGCTTTACACCATTGAGAACGGTAGTAATCCTGTCAATAGTTATGTGCTGATGCGTGACGACAGCAGTTCCGGTCACTGGCATGCAATCAACAGCGTGTCAGGTACGCAGTACACAGTTACTGATCCTGCCTATCTTGTTTATAAGAATATTGCAAAATGGAGGGTTGAAACCTTGTGGAACATCATTTGTATTCCTTCAAGTGATAAAACTACGAGCGTATATACCACATCATTGTCAAATAAGGCTTCTAAAGAAACATCCGGGGTTGCTGACATGCAATTTTATGATCTTTTTTCGCTTTACCCGAATCCAAGCTCAGGAAAGATAACCCTGAAGGTGAAAAAACTGAATAATCCCGAATATAAGGTCAGAATATTTAAGTACACTGGAGAGCTAATGCTTGAACAACAAACCTCGAACCCAATCTCATCCTTTGATCTTTCAGACAGAGCTTCAGGAATTTACTATTTGCAGGTCGATATTGGCGGAATATCTTATTCTACAAAAGTGGTTTTAGTCAAAAAATAATGCAATGGATCCTTTCACCTTTTATTCTGGCTCTTTATAATTTCGAGTGGGTAACATAATACGGATTGACTTTACTAAAATCAAGTTTACCAGCAACCTGGTCAAACTGAACTTTATCAACAAACCATGGTTTCTCAGCCAATAGTGCCTTGGCAAATAAATTTTCTTGGGTTAACATATATTTTACTTGACTTTCTAATTTTTTCGTAAACTTACCCACTTACTCTTACGAAGAACCATTAATTTTCATATATGCAGGAGGTTTACTATATTATTATTGTTGATTTTACCGGGATGTTGTTGAAAGGTTGAAAAGCGGACAAATTTAGCTGGTGAGCTCATCAACTATCCATTGCCTAATGGGGTTGGGGAAACATCCTGTCTAAAAGATAATCCCGGAGTTTGCGGGGTAAAATCTTACTCACGATCGCAAGCAATTTCACATCAGATGCAGGAAGTATGAGGAATTTCATCTTCCCTTTGCATTGACTTAATATTTTTCTCCCTTCCTGTTCTGCAGATTGGGTTTTCCGGGGGCTTCCTGTTTTCATCCAATCGGGTGAAGTTCGTATTTCTTCCTGGAATTGAGGAGTATCCATATCGCCCGGGCAGGATACATAAACATTGATGCCTTTACAAAGCAATTCGCGGCGTAAGGCTTCACCGAAATTAATCAAACCTGCTTTTGTTGCGCAATACAAGGTATACCCGGCGGCTCCCATTAATCCAAAACCGGATGATGTGATAAGGATTTTTGACCCTTTTTGCAATAAGGGCAAAAATTGCCAGGCTGTCAGGATCGTACCATAGAGATTTGTGTCGAGCTGTTTACGAACGATTGAAGTCTGCGTAAAATCTGAAAGCAACTGGGGTATAACTATCCCTGCATTCAGAATTAAAAAATCAATTTTGGTTTCTCCTGATTTTACTGAGTCAAAGGCATTTTTCAGTTGATTTTCATCGGATATATCGCAGGAAATACCTGTCGCTGTAATTCCTTTTTCCTTCAGAGAGGCTATTGCATGATCAATTTTTACCGGATCACGCGCCAGTATTATAACGTTGTACCCTTGTTTCCCTAATTCCTGGGCAAATACAAAACCAAGACCGGACGATCCACCGGTGATCAAAGCTGTTTTTTTCATTTTTGGTTGGGTATTAGGTATTGGGTATTAGGTTCTGGGTACTGGGTACTAGATTCCAGGTTTCAGGTTCCAGATAAGTTGGTACAAAAGTAATAATTATACCATTGAATGATAAAAGAGGTGGGAATTGGGGAGTAAAATATATTGCTTAGTCGTTTAGTTGTTTAGTTGAAAATCACTTTGTGACTTTGAAACTTTCAATTATCAATTTCTCTGATGCCTAATTTTTAAAGGCGAGCTGACTAATAATGAGTAATGAGTAATTACAGAGATATTGAAGTAAAAAATCACTCATTACTCATTATGAAATACCAAAATGGAGAAGTGGTAACCTACTTTACGGGTTCCTTCTTTTTGTCAGCATCAAGTTTGAATTTGATCGGGAGGTTAAACTGAACAGCAACATTCTTGCCTTTATCCATGCCCGGGATCCAGTTTGGCATCATTTTAACTACACGAACAGCTTCCTCATCACACCCGCTGCCGATACCCCGTAAGATTTTAACATCGGTGACCGCACCATTTGCCTGGACTGTGAAGGTTACAAATACGGTGCCCTGGATGCCGTTCTTTTTTGCTTCTGCCGGGTAATTGATATTTTCGACCAGGAATTTTATCATGGCATCATAGCCGCCGGAATACTGAGGTTGTTTTTCAACTTTGGTATATACACCGTTTTTATCCGGTTGAACTGGTATTAATTTGACCTCAGGTTTTTCCTTTGCCTTTTCCTGTGGCGCCATGGTTGCAGTAATCGGCACAGCTTCAGGAGGAATGATAAAAGCTGGGTTAATCTGAATTATTTCATTATTGCTATTGTCGGAAATACCGGTTATGGAAGAAGCAGACAACAGGAATAACAATGCCACCAGTGTCGGCAGGGCTATCAGCATCTTGCTTTTTGCCCAGGTTCTAGATTTGGATTTAGTCATCATATGAAATCGTTTTTTAAGTAATGAAACATTAAAATTATTGGCCAGGTTATTCACCTGGATGCCCATGGTCTCATCCAGGATCATTTGCTGGTATTGGGTTCGGCTGATTCCGGTCTGCAAAACACCTTCATCTGCCAGGTATTCATGGATTGTTTTCATTTCACGGCCGGCCAGCCATATTATGGGGTTGAACCATTGTATAATAGTGGCCAGTTCGGCCAGGATCATATCAACAGTATGGAGTTGCCGGATATGAATCTTCTCATGTTCAAGAATGGTAGAAAGGCTGCCTGAAGGAATCATCCTTTCATTGATAAAGACAAGGTTGAAAAAGGAGAAAGGAGAATAACCACGATCGACAAAAACCACCTTTTGACCATGGCTTACTTTAATCCCGAATTGCCGTGTGATCCTGTAAAGCTGGAACAGCTGCAACCCGAAACGCAGGAGAAAGATGAGGGCGCCTGTAAGATAAACAATAGCTGCTATTTCGATCCACTGCAAGTGCTCCAGCAGGGTATGTTGTACTTTTGCAGGTGTGATCAGAACAGGGTCAAGCAGGACGATGATGGAAGCCGTAGGTCCGGTTGTTGTTAGGTGAATTGGCAACAAGGGAACCAGTATCGAGAAAAGAATCATTGCCATCAGGTAAAATCGGTTCATCTGGAAAAAGGTATCCCTCCTGAGAAAAAACCAATATACAGCGTAAAGCACTGAGAGACAAATGGTCGATTCGATCAGGTATAACAGTGTTATATTCACCCTTTCCCTCCCTTCTGCTTTCTGATCTCATTGTAGATGGTTTTTTGAATCTCCTCAAGTTCCTTCATGGTCAGTTTCCCTTCATTGGCAAAAAACGATGCCAGCGATTTGTAGGAGTTCCCGAAATAGTTGGTCACGAAATTCCGGAAATAGGATTTCGTATAGTTACTTTTGCTGATCACCGGGAAATATTCGTGAGTGTGACCGTAAGCTTTATGCCCCACGAATCCCTTCTGTTCAAGGATACGTATGATGGTCGAGACCGTGTTGTAAGCAGGCTTCGGTTCAGGAAATTTTTTCAATAGATCATGAATCATCCCTTTTTCAATTTCCCATAAGATCTGCATTACTTCCTCCTCGGCACGTGTAAGTTGAAGAGGTGATTCATTGGTATTTTTCCTGGTTGGCATAGATCAATGTTTATTGTATGGTGATTAAAATGTTTGCTGATGACAAATATACAACTATTTTTTTAGTTTGTCAACTAAATTTTTCTTTTTATGAAGAAAATATTGAAATAATGAGAAGTGAGTTGCGACAGGCGAAAAGAAAATGAAAAATTTCGTAAGTTTGTTAGCCTAAAAAACCAAAAAACAAACAAATGAAATCTTTCATTTTTCGTAGCATTTTTACATTACTGCTTATCCTGTCAGGCTCAGTCCTGCTGCAGGGACAAACCTATGACCTGAAACAAATGCCTCCCCTGGATCCGAAAGTCAGGACCGGTGTACTCCCGAATGGGATGCATTATTATATCCGTGCAAACAAGATCCCCGAGAAAAGGGGCGAATTTTATATCGCCAACAATGTCGGCGCTATCCTGGAAGATGACGATCAGAATGGGTTGGCACATTTTACCGAACACATGTCATTCAATGGAACAGATCATTTCCCCAAAAAAGGGATCCTGGATTACCTGGCAACGATCGGGGTTAAGTTCGGAACGAATGTGAATGCTTCGACAGGTCTGGAACAAACAGTATTTAATATGTCGAATGTCCCGCTGAAGCGTGAAGGGATTATCGACACCGCCCTGATGATCCTGCGCGACTGGTCACATTATGTTTCTTTCGAAGATAATGAAATCGACCTTGAACGTGGTGTGATCCTCGAAGAATGGCGGATGTACGGTTCAGCCGAAGAACGAATGAGCAACAAACTGGCTCCCATCATTTACAAAGGTTCAAAATATGCTAAACGGAATGTGATCGGCGATACAGCCATCCTGAAACATTTCAAATATGAAACTATTAAGAACTTTTACCATAAATGGTACCGTCCCGACTTGCAGGCGCTTATTATTGTAGGCGACTTTGATGAAAACATGGTCGAGGCAAAGATCAAGAAAATGTTTAGTGTCATTCCGAAAGCAGATAACCCGGCTGCCAGGGAAGAATACCCCGTTCCTGACAATACAGAACCCCTGATCGGGACGGTAACCGATAAGGAAGCCACTTCCACTTCCGTGGATGTAAGCTGCAAACGTGATATCACGAAAGAGAGCGATAAGAACCTCGGTTACATGCGGCTGCAACTTGTCCGCAACCTGATCAATAATATGTTCGGAAAACGTATGAGCGAACTTTCCCGCAAAGAGAATCCCCCGTTCATCTTTGCCTTCAGTTATTATGGCGGGTATACACGTACCAAAGATGCATTCACCGGAATTGCGCAGGCAGCAAACAATGAAGGCATCAGGGCGCTTAATGCACTTCTGACCGAAATGGAACGCATGAAACGGTTCGGATTTATCGATAGTGAGTTTGAGCGTGCAAAAGCAGATCTCATTAAAAACAATGAATCGCGGTATATGGATCGCGATAAACGCAAGAACCGTGAACTGGTTTACCCTAATGTTTCTAACTTCCTTACGAATAACCCCAATCCCGGTATTGAATTCGACTACGCCTTTGCGAGAACGATGATCCCCGGGATTACCCTGCAGGAATTGAATACTGAAGCTAAAAAATATTTTACCGACGAGAACATGGTGGTAACTGTTACCGGCCCCGAAAAAGAGGGAATAACCATTCCATCTGAAGCAGACATAATGAAGGTGCTGGCTAAATACAAATCCGCGAAAATCGACCCTTATGTTGATCAGCTTGCCGGGAAAAAACTGATCGAAAAAGAACCGGTTGCAGGAAAAGTGACAAAAACTTCGGTTAACAAAGTACTCGGAACAACGGAATGGATCTTGTCCAACGGCATGAAAATCGTTTTCCGGCCAAGTGATATCAAAGAAGATGAGCTGCTCATAGCCGGATTCCGGGAAGGTGGGGTGTCATTATTAAAAGAGGAAGATCTTCCATCGGCCATGGTGTTAGGGGATGCCATTTCTCAGATGGGTGTCGGAAGTTTTTCTACTACGGACCTTGAAAAATTAATGTCGGGAAAACGGGTAAATATCCGGATCTATACATCCGAAGAACGGGATGGGGTTTCCGGGAGGGTATCCCCGAAGGACTTTGAAACTGCATTGCAAATGCTTTACCTCTATTTCACGCAACCCCGATGGGATGCCACTGATTATAAAACCTGGATGGAGAAGATGAAAGCCAATTACATCAATGCGGAATCCGATCCCCGGAAGGCATTTAGAGATACGGTTTCTCTGATGATGGCCAATCATAATTTACGTGTTATTCCGATGAGCTACAAAGTGCTTGGGAAAGTGAACCTTGAGAAGCTTCAGGCAATTTACAAAGACCATTTCTCCGATCCCGGCAATTTTACTTTCGAGTTTGCCGGAAAGATAGATCCGGAAAAAGTAAAACCCCTGTTTGAAAAATATCTTGCTTCTCTGCCTTCCGTCAAACGCACGCAGGCATACAAGGATAATGGCATTCGGCCTCCCAAAGGTGAAGTAAAGCGAGACTTCAAGCATGAATCGAAGACTCCGCGAACCTCCGTGTATGTCAATTACTCTGGTAGTTCGCCCTATTCTGCCGGCGACCGTATTCTGGGTGCGGCACTGAGACATGTTCTTGAATTGCGTTACATCGAATCAATACGCGAGGATGAAGGCGGAGCTTATAGCATCAGGGTCCAGTACAACCTGAATAAACTGCCCGTTCCCAGTTTTAGCTTGATCGTAAGTTTCGAAACGGATCCAGTCAAGGCCGACAAACTGATCGGCATCGTTTACAAGGAAATTAATAAGATGGTGGAGAATGGCCCTTCGGAAGCCGACCTGCAAAAAGCAAAGGAATATTTCCTGAAGCAGCGCCAGGAGGATATGAAGGAGAATAGCTGGTGGTTGAGCCGCATGGATGATTATTATTTTTATAATCTGGATTTCCTTACAGGATATAATGACCAGGTAAATGCCCTGAATGTCCAATCGGTACATGACTATGCCAGGAAAGTTCTGACACAGGGGAACGTTGTGCAGGTTGTTATGAGACCCTAAAAGAATGAAGAATGAAAAATGAAGAACGATGAATGATGAATTGGGTACTGGGTATTAGGTTTTAGGTATTGGGGTTTCGATATTTCGCCATTTCGCCATTTCGTTATTTAATATTTGTTATATGAAAGGATCTCGGTGGTTTCTTTTCGTTTTTTATTCCGGATCTCTTTTGTGGGCGGATAACCTACCAGGATGATCAACTCCAGGCGCAGGGGTTTGGGGATCTTTAGTAATTCCTTTATCTTTTTTTCATCGAACCAGCCAATGATACAGGTGCTGAGTCCTTCGGCTGTGGCTTGCAGGCAAAAATGGGCAGTGGCAATACCGATATCGATCAGGGGATAATTCTTGTCTTTCAGAGCTCGTCCGACAGCAGTAGTTAAATTGGTTTTCTCGCGAACGACGGCCACATGCACTGGCGCCTGTTTTGTAAATTGATTCATCGGGATCATCCCTGTAGTGGTGAGTTCTGCAACGGCATTCTTTAACACGGGATCATCGATGATGATGAATTTCCAGGGTTGCGAGTTATTGGCCGATGGTGCCAGGCGTGCAGCCTCTATGCAATTCACGAGTTTTTCTTTTTCGACGGGTTGATCAGTATAAGTTCTTTGGCTTTGGCGGTGATGAATTAAGTCGAGTAATTCTTTTGATTGCATGGTATTTTCTTTTATCATTAGTTGTGGGTATTTAAAAAATTCAGGAGTAGTATGTTGAATTGTTTTGGATGGGTTTCCATGGGAGCATGATGGGCATTGGGAATAATCTTCAAGTCGATAGTCGGGACGTTTCGTTTCAGTTTTTTCGCACTTCTGAGATAGATTGTATGGTCATTTTTACCCCAGATCACCAATACCGGAAGATCCAATAATCCGTCAGCATGCAGGTGTCTTATTTCATGTGCATTTGCATAGATATTGATCACAGAGGCTGCTGAGCCATTGATCCGCAATGGATCAATGTATCCTTTCATCTCGGTTGAATCCAGCGGCCGGCCGTAAACCTGTTTCATCAATCTTTCCATACTGTTATAGGAAATAATGTTTTGCTTTGCAAGAGAAATCATGATCTGATTGGTGCCTTTCATTTTTGCCATGGTGATGAATGCCCCTTTCATATTCTGGTTCCGGATAAAAACCATCCCATCCACAAGGGTAACGGTTTGAACGCGGTCGGGGTTCATCAGGGCCATGGCTTCTACGGCTCCTCCTCCCATGGAATGCCCCACAATATTCCACTTTCTTTTATCATCCCGATCGATCTTCGCCAGCAATGACCAGATCAGGTGTGCACGGCCACTGTGAGATTGGTTTACATGAAGATTCCTGTCGCTATAGCCAAACCCCGGCAGATCGATAGCTACAACCATGTAACCTGCATTTACTAATGTATCTATGTTATTGCGCCAGCAAAAAGTCGATCCGCAGAACCCATGAACCAGCAATACTTTGCCTTTCTGGTTTTTGATCCCCTCATTATAAATCCTGTAATGAAAGGTTGCTGAATCGATTTTCAGAAAATGACTGTTTGCGAAAGGTCTGCCAGGAACTTTTACTATGACTTCCTGGCCAAAGGCACAGTAAATGAACGCTAATCCAAGAAAAGTAAAAATGAATGAAACCCTTCTCACAATCAATATCTTTATGCGACAAAATTAGTTTTTTATTACTACATCTTATTCTGAAGAGTTTGCAAAAACAGTTATTAAAATAACATAAAAAAATTTACTGATCTCGCGGAAAAAAATGAGCAGATTTACCAAGCAGCTCTCTCTGTGGTTCTCTGTGTCTTCTCAGTGGATCTCTGTGTAATAGCTTTCCAGGGTCAGGGAATTACACAGAGGTGCACTGAGGATTTTCAGAGAACCACGGAGAATTGATTTAGATATCAGTGTAGTTCTGCTTTTAATCTGTTATTATTTGCGAAAAAAAACAAAAATGTCCCGGTGTTTATGCAGTGTTATGGCCAGGCACAAAAGCGCGATACGAAAGTCTGGTAATTTGGTGATAGCTGATTTTTGAATACTTTTGGGTTAAATTTCACGTTGGATTAACTGAACTCTGATTAGAATGGATAAAAATAAGCTGAGAATTTATTTCCCCCTGATTTATGCAGGGATCTTACTTGCAGGAATTCTATTGGGGCTTGAACTTAGCAAGGTCGGAAATGTAGCTTCCCTCTTCAGTCGGCACAAGCAGGACAAGATTAATGAGGTGATCAATTATGTGAAACAAAATTACGTGGATACTGTCAGCCGGAACCAGTTGGAAGAGAAAGCGATAACAGGGATGTTGCAGAGCCTTGATCCGCATTCGGTATACATTAGTCCTGGTGAGTTTCACGATGCCAATGATCCGCTCTTGGGCGGATTTGAAGGGATCGGGATACAGTTCCGACTGGAACGCGATTCCATCACGGTGATTAATCCTGTTTCCGGCGGGCCATCGGAAAAACTGGGTATCAAAGCCGGCGACCGGATCGTGAAGATCGATGGAAAAAATGTCGCAGGTGT
>JBEKST010000020.1:0-18116 GCA_049516815.1 Bacteroidales bacterium
CCTCCAGTCTCAGCGAGGAATCATGGGATTTCAGGTATGTCCATCCATATTTAGCCATCAGGTGACGTTCATTCAGTTCATGGATCAGGGTTATCTCGAATTCCTCACAGGAAAGGGCATTATCAATCCAGATCTCTCCTTTGGGGTTGAATGGATACCGCTGTTCATTTCCACCATAGAGAAAAGAATTGTAGATCTTATGCCGTACCTGATAGCCATCCACAATCCATATGTCATAACCGTTCCGTTTGCCCCAATGATAGCGGTAGATGCCGTCGATGCTTCTTCTGTTCGCGCAGCTGAACAGAAAGATGACGCCTAAGCTGAAAAGAATAAAATGCCGGAGTTTCATAAGCAGGATTTGAGTTTTCAAAGATAAATCATTTGCTGCGACCACCGGTGAATGATTATTTTGGATAAATTTGCATTCTCATTGATATTCCCCATGACCTTTACGCAGATTATCAAGCAATTCAAATTCCCCATTGCCGGTGTCCTCGTTTTTGTACTGATCGAAAATATTGCATGGATCATTGAACCTACATTTTTTGGTTCGTTGCTGGATGCTCTGATCGACCATTTCTACAACAAAGAAGCCGTAAATTATTACCCTCCTCTGTTTATATGGATTTTCATATACATGGTTAATGTTTTAGGCGGTACCATGAGCAGGCTGTTCAGCGGAAGGGTTTATTCGATCATGTATGCTGACATTGCCACCCGCGTGATCATCAATTCAAAAAAACAAGGGCACGCGCCTTCCAAGATCCTGGCACGGGCTGAACTGGCCAGGGAGTATATCGTTTTTTTCAAGGAACGTTTGCCGGAAGTCAGCTGGCAGTTCTTTGCGACAGGAGGCGGCGTGATTGCCTTGTTCTTTTACGACTGGAGGATTGCTGCCGTGGCGTTTTTGGTAATTTTCCCTGTCGTCTTTATCAATAATATATACCGGCGTCATGTTGTGACACTCCAGAAGAATATTCATGATACACGCGAAGATCTGTACCGGCTGGTAGATGAAAAAAATTCGGCTAAGATCCATCAATATTATCACGATATGGTACCACCACAGCACAAGATCGCAAAATGGAATTCCATCGATTATGCGGTCATCAAGGTTTTGCTGATGATTATATTTATCGTCGTGCTCTTTATCTGTGTTGACGTGGATAAGTTTTCTACCGGTAAGATCTATGCCATTGTATCCTATATCTGGACTTTCATTGCTTCTACGGAATACCTTCCGGGATTAATGGAAAGCCTTACATCCGTGAAAGACCTTAGTTCACGGTTAAAAGAAGTAGATGTCTGAAAAGACGGGGAAACTTACAGATCCGGGATTTCCAGCTTTACCAGGATCCACTTTCCATTTTCAAGTGAAAACGTATAATTCTCATAAACACCGTTATCGAGTTTTCCGTGAATCACTTTGTTCTGGTCAGCATCAACAACTTCAATCAGCCTGAAATGGATATTCGACGGGTTGGTCTTGCTCCAATGTAGGTGTGCTTTGAATTTCCAGTCGCCCTTTTGGATCTGCCGGGGGTAGGTGTCGGGTTTCAGAAAACCGAGCGGGAACCTGATCCGGTCAGATTGATAACTGCTGTCGGAAAAAAAACGGGATTGAAAGATACTGAAATCTTCAGCAGTATTAGTTTTCACGACGATCTTCTGCGAATGTTGACTGAAAGCAGTGACACAAAAGAAAATGAAAATGAACAGGACCGGGGTATTCTTTTTCATAGGATTGAAAATTATTCTGCAAATCTATTCATTTTCTGCTAAAGATAGTACATGAAATCCGGCAGATCAATACAGCTGGAATATTTTTTTCATTTCCAAAAACAAAAGCTATTTTTACACGTAATATCTGAACATTCTTTTATCCTGGAAGAACAGAATACAAATAGTCCGCATTTGCTGGATAAATCAACTTTCGAATCACTTTTCCACAGTGAATTCAAGAGACTTTGTTTTTTTGCACTTCAGTATACAAAGGATTACGATACCGCCCGGGAGATCACGCAGGAAGCCTTTATCAGTCTTTGGGAAAAACGGGAAAGCATCGATCTTTCAAAGCCGGTAAAAACTTACCTTAGTATTACTGTTCGCAACAAATGCCTGAATTACCTCAGGGATAGTAAAAAATTCAATAAGGAAATCCTGGATATGGAAGGATTGCTTTCGGATAAAACCTATGAACAGCCCGACCGGCTCGTAGAAGCTGAGATCAGGGATAAGATTGAGAGGGCCATTGATGAGTTGCCCGTAAAATGCAGGGAGATCTTCGTGCTCAACCGGCATGAAAACCTGAAGTACAAGGAAATTGCCATTCGTCTGGAGATCTCTGTTAAAACAGTAGAGACCCAGATGTCGAGGGCGCTGCAGCACATGCGCGAACGGCTGGCGGAGTTTTTGAAATGAGTTTAGAAGGAATTATTAATCGAAGAATAAGGGTAAAAGCCAACTTAAGTGTAATATCGTCAGCATAACTATGGAAACAAATCCCACATATCCGATCGACCTGATCACCCTCTACCTGGCTGGAGAAGCCAGTGGTGACGACCTGGTTTTCCTGGAAGCCTGGCTGAAAGCCGATCCCGGCCACAGGAAGGTCTTCGAGGATTACCGCCGGACATGGCTTGAAATGGAAAAGGTAAGGATGGAGGATAACCTGAAGATTGATAGAGCATGGAAAGAAATGGAAGAAATTATTAATGAGGAACTCGCATCCCAAATCCCACATCTCACATCCCACATCCCTTATCCCCAGGTACTCCGGATTGCCGCGATCATTCTGATCATTGTCATTCCTTCTTTTTTTATTTTCCGTAATCTTGTCCGTCCTGAGCAAAAACATTTAAACGCAAGCCTATCCATAAAAGAAGGAAAACTTCCGGATGGCACTTCTGTAACATTAAATAAAGGCGCTATCCTCGAATATCCGGCTTCTTTCAAAAAGAATAAAAGAGATGTAAAACTCAACGGCGAGGCCTGGTTCGAAGTCAGGCATGACGATGCAAAACCTTTCATTGTCACAAGCCATAATGTACGGGTGGAGGTGCTGGGCACTTCTTTCTATGTGAATACCAATGCCGCCAACAACACCATGGAAGTGATCCTGAACAGCGGTTCTGTGGCTATTTATTTTGATGATCATAAGGAAAACAGCCTCTTTCTTTCTCCGGGTGAGAAGGCCGAAATCATTCCCGGCCAGGAAAAGATGGTAAAAGATATCAATACCGATCCGAATTACAGGTCATGGATGACGCAAAGATTCATTTATGCCAACACACCACTGGTCATGATCGTTGCCGACCTGAATAAAGTTTACCATGCAAACCTGCGCATAACCCCGGCCATCTCATATTGTCTTGTTACGGCCACCTTCGATCATCAATCGGTGGAATCCATCCTTCATGTCCTCCAGGCTACGCTTGACCTGACCATCAGCAACCACGGGACATGGACAGACATTTCAGGCAACAAGTGTAAATAATTTATTCCGCCATCATTGGAAATCAGGAAACTCATATACCCTTTTTTTTTCTGCTTCCTTGTGCTTTCCATTTCCGTTTTTTCCCAGGATCTGGATAAAAAGATCACGCTTATCGTCCATAACCAATCCCTCGGCATAGTGATCCAAAAAATCGGGGATGTAGGGAATATCTTTTTCTCTTACAACCCGCAAAGTCTTCCTCTCAATATGAAGATCAGCGTGAAAGCAAAGGATAAAACCGTGCGTGAAGTGCTTGACCTGGTCTTAAAGAAAAACGGGATCAACTATTTTGTATTGGAAAACCAGGTTGTTCTTAAGATGAATCAAAAGGACCAGACGGATAAGTCCCGGGAACAAATTCCTTCTGCGATAAAGCATACCATCAGCGGGTACATAAAGGACAAGGCAAACGGGGAAGTGCTTATCGGAGCCAACATCTACATCCGGGATACGTATCTTGGCACCACTACCAATGCTTATGGTTTTTATTCCCTTACCTTGCCGGTTAATTTTTACCAGGTGGTTTTTTCTTATATCGGGTATAAAGATTTTTTGATGAAGATTAATCTTGAGAAGGATGAGGAGGCGACAATAGAGATGGAAACCTCGAATCTGACGATCAAAGAAGTTGTTATTCAGAGTAAAAACAAGCAGGAGGAAACCCGGAACAGTTCACTGGGCGAATTTCAGTTTTCATCCAAAACATTATCGCAATTACCTGGATTTGGCGGCGACCTTGACATCATCAAATCCCTGCAGGCTGTTCCCGGGATCAAATCCTATGGCGACGGTTCCTCACTTTTTTATGTGCGTGGAGGCAACAGCGACCAGAACCTGATCCTGATCGATGAAGCGCCGATCTATAATCCTTCCCACCTTTTTGGATTTTTTTCGGTCCTGGCGCCAGATGCAATCAATGAAATGACAGTATATAAAGGCGATTTTCCTTCAAAATACGGTGGAATATTGTCATCCGTCATAGATATCAAGGCCCGGAATGGAAACCTTAAACGGTTCGGGTTTTCCGGTAACATCGGTCCTTATGCATCCGAGATTACCCTGGAAGGGCCCATTATAAAGGATAAAAGTTCTTTTATTATTTCCGGAAGGATGTCGACGCTGAACTGGTTGAACGACCTTCATTCTTCCCTGAAATCCTTTGATATCCTGTTTTATGATGTCAATGCAAAAATCAATTTCAAACTGAATACCAATAATCGTCTTTACCTTACCTTCTTTTATGGGTACGATCATTTCGGGCAGACGAACGAATCCAGCTATCCCACATCCGGGATGAGCTGGAACAACATGGCCGGCACGTTCCGGTGGAATCATACCTTCAGCAACAGGCTTTTTTCCAATACAACCCTTTGTTACAGCCGTTACCAGTATTATCTCTATATCGATAATGAACAGAAAGATGTCTGGAATTCAGCCATTTCCGGACTTACATTCAAGACCGACTTTACCTGGTACCTAAGCCCGAAGAACACCATCCGGGCAGGTGTGGAAATCACTGATCATAACTCGAATCCCGGGAATGTAAGCCTGCCAGATAACCAAACCGATCCGGCAGCTTACCCCATCGCGAAATACCATTCAATGGAATATGCTTTTTACTTAGGAAACGATATGTCGATCGGGAAAAGGATCACGATAGGTTACGGGATACGTTTGCCGGTATGGCAGGATCTGGGATCGACAACGGTCTATCATTTCGACAGCTATCATAACCTGATCGATTCTTCCGGGGTTTCGAACCTGTCGACCTATTCGAGTTTTATCAGCCCGGAACCCCGCATCAATATCCGGTATATGCTGAATGATCGCTCTTCCCTGAAGGCAAGTTACAGCCGGACTACACAGTTCTTACAGGTGCTTTCCAGTTCCGTCAGTCCATTTACTTCACTGGAAGTGTGGGCTCCCTGTGGCCCAAACATTAAACCCCAGAAAAGCGATCAGGTTTCGTTGGGATATTATTCACAGGTATTCCGGACAAAATTGAATTTTTCGGCTGAGATATTTTATAATCTATTTTATGATCATATCGATTATAAGGACCACGCTAATCTTTTATTCAATCATCTGCTCGAGGGGGAGATCCGGGGTGGAAAGGCACGTTCCTATGGAATTGAACTAATGTTGCGAAAGGCGGAAGATAATTTTACCGGTTGGATAGGGTATACTTACTCACGGACCTTTGTTCAGACGCCGGAAGTAAATAACGGGAAAGAATACCCGGCATTTTATGACCGCCCGCACAATGTTTGCATCTATCTTTCATACCTGGCCGGTAAACACTGGGAATTTTCTGCCAATTGGATTTACATGACCGGAGGAGCAATAACTACGCCGGTCGGTTTTTTTTATAATAACGGGTATTCCGTTCCGATTTACGGTGACCGGAACAATGATCGCCTACCCGATTACCATCGCCTCGATTTGTCGGTAAAATGGACAATCAGTAAGCCTGAAAAACGTTTTCAGCACGCGCTCGTACTGACCCTGTACAATGCGTATGGCAGGCTGAATCCGTTTTCCGTGAATTTCAACAAGATCCAGGATGGGAATGGGAATATTGTTGTTCCTGCGAACCTGGACGGGCAATACCAGTTAATCCCGACAACGATATCCGTTGCCGGAATGATCCCGTCACTTAATTATCAATTCAAGTTCTGATGAAAAGAATGTTCCTGTATATCCTCCTTTTACTTTCTTTCTCAGGTTGTGAGAAGAAGACCGACTGGGCTTTGAAAAGACAGGCCAGCAAACTCGTTGTTGTTGATGGGATTATTACAGGCGAACTTAAAACCCAATCCCTGACACTCTCTTTTCCGGTTTCTGCATTAAATGCAAAACCGGCTCCGGTGACTGGTGCAGACATCCTGATCTCAGATGAAGACTCAGTGTTTCACATGACGGAACAACCGGCTGGATCTGGAGTTTATAAATCAGTTTTCCCTTTCCTGGCCCGGGAGGGAAATAATTATTCACTGCTCATTTTTTATGGTGACCAGGTCATTTCTGCAAAATCAGCTATGGCGCCGGCTTTACTTTTTAATTTCCTGGTTTATTCAAGGGATGAAGATTCAGAATTGTATCATATTTCCTGGGTGGCCAGTTCCTTCAGCACAGGAGCCCCGGCCATGTGGGAAGTGCTTCTTGACTGGTCTAAAGTTCCGGGATATCAACAAACCGACTCCACGAAATGCAAGGCAAGATTGTTGTTTTATACGCTTTCAACGCTGGATGTCAGTGAGATCTTCGCGCCAACGGTAGAAAAGGTTTCTTTCCCTGCCGGAACTACAATCAATGAAATAAGGTATTCCATGACGCCTGAATATGCCGAGTTTATCCGTGAAGTATTGCTGGAAACCCAATGGCAGGGAGGCTTATTTAACACCATCCCGTCCAATGTCCCCACCAACCTGAGCTCCGGAGGGATCGGATTTTTTGCTGTTTGCGGCGTTTATTCCATATCTCAGACCGTTCCGCAATAAAATTAAAAAAAGTTGACGTATGGGTAAGGGTTAAATCGTTTCCCGGTGTATTATTTCCAAAAGAGCATATTCCAAAACATAATCTTGAATCCAAAAACAAACCTATGAAAACAAAAAATCTGTTCCGGTTTGGATTGTTGATGATCGCCGTGATGACACTTATATTCACCGGCTGTTCGAAAGACAAGACCATAACCAAAGGCACGGTAAACACAGAGTCGTTGCAGCAATTAGCCAACGATGAGAACAATGTCGAGAATGCCTCCGACCAGGCTTGCAATGATGCCAATTATGAGCTTTCACCGGTTACATTAAAATCTACCGAGTCAGGTGGACCTTGTAATACAACGGTAACCATCAGCCCTGTCGTAAATGACACCATTACCATTGATATCAATTATCATGGCAAGGATTGTAATGGCAGCCACATCCGCACCGGGGATGTTATAATAAAGAAAAGATACCAGGAACCTTGGGGCCAGGCTGGAACTACCGTGATTGTAATTCTTGACAATTTCACCATTACAAAAGTTTCCACCGGGAAATCCATGACCTTGAACGGAACGAAACATTTTGAGAATGTAAGCGGCCATTATCTCTTTGAACTTGGTCTTGACAGTGCTGTTACTTCCATTGTTCACAGGGTCTGGGGCGCGATTACAGCTCATTTCGACAACAATACCACCAGGTCATGGAATATTGCCCGCCAGCGTACCTTCACCGGATCATTGATCAATCTGGTTATGACAATCGATGGATTTGGAACTGCCGGCGGATATACCAATCTTGTTACCTGGGGAATCAACCGTAATGGAGAACAGTTTTACTCCAACATCACACAGTCGGTTGTTCACAAGCAGGTTTGCGACTGGGATCCTTGCTCCGGAATCATTGTTCATGAGATCCCCTCTGCTTCTAAATCGGCTACTATCACTTACGGATACGACAGCAATAACAACCTTATAACCGATGGTTCCTGTCCTACACGGTACAGGGTCGATTGGGTGATTGGGAATAAATCGGGTACTTTTTTCCTCCCGCTCTGATGTTGAATTGATGTTTGCACAGAAGGCCGCCCCAAAAGCGGCCTTTTTTTTCCTTTGCGTTGAACTTAGCGTCCTTTGCGTGAACCCAATTACCAAGTTTTCAAAAAAAGGTTCACGAAATGATCGCAAAGAAAAAAAGCGCAAAGAGCGCAATGAAAATATACTATATATCGGAAATCGAATATAGGAATATGTTAACTATAATTGCCTTTGATATTGGAATTTTGGTTTAATTTTACTGATTGAGAACCAGATAAGAAGTGAATATTTACAGTCGAAATAGAGAAGTAACCTGAATGATGATTTTTGAATTTCTACATAGCGATGCGGAAAAACAAAAGAAAATAATACGCAATTTCGTTGTGCCTATCAGCACTCAAGAGGTGATCTGTAGGCGTAAACATAAGTCTTATAAATGTTGTGCGTCATGCTCAAGAATACTTTAATAAATTTGACAAATTAACAAATAAATCAAATGGCAGAAAACGCTGATACTGGTGGTAAAATTTTGGAGAATTCAACAAAACACGAATCAGAGAAAACATCTGATATAAAAATTCCTATTATTGAGTCTAACAACATAATTCCAAAACAAGAAACCGAAAATATGGATACCCACGCTTATCATCTGCATTATGCGCCCGGAAAAAAAATCTGGCATTATTTTTTTGAATTCTTAATGCTGTTTCTCGCTGTTTTCTGCGGGTTCATTGCAGAGAACTGGCGTGAACAATTGCGAGAGCATCAGCGCGAAAAGGAATTTATACACTCTTTAGTGGAAGATTTAAAATCGGATACACTCCAGTCAAATAAAATATTGATGCAATTGAGAAGAACAAGCGCAAGTATTGATAGTATATTAAACGCATTATCATCTCCTGAAATAATTGAGAACTCAAATAATGTATATAGATTATGGACCAAAAATCTGGACATAAGAGCTTTTGTTTCTAATGACCGAACCATCCAACAATTAAAAAACAGTGGTGAGTTAAGACTAATAAGAAATAAAGCAGTTTCAGATAGAATTATGAAATACGATCAAACCGTGAAAAATTATTATCAACAATCCAATTTCATGTATAGTGCGCTTAGCGATCAGCAAATCTATAGTCAATTTTTCGATTTTATCAACCTTAAAAAAAATAAGAATATTCCTGTACCATTAACGGAACAAGGAAAAAAATTATTGAACGAGGCGTATGCCCACCTGCAATTATGGAATTATGGTCTTATAGGGCTAATCAGTTGGTTAGAAGGCGTTAATGAAGAAGGTAAAAGACTGTTGATATTTATTCAAAAAGAATATCATCTGGAATGACTATGAAAAAGCACGAACGCATTACGAGCCCGTAGCCAAAGCAATGCGGGGTTTTGTCGGTAAGGAAAGTGAGTTGATCTGCTAAACATGAGAACAAAAGTCTAAGATAATACTACCAAAGCCGCACTCCGGCTATCGGCAGGACGTTAAGCCTCATTTTTATGAAAACACTCTTTACCACCATTCTGTTTGTAATCATTACGACAGCATCATTTTGCCAGCTTCAACTTGGCATTAAAACAGGATATAATTGGTTTAAAATCTTTGAAAAATATGATGATGATCATCCTTCAACAATAACGTATGATCGAAACTCATTTTTTGCATCGATCTTTTTTCGACAACGTACTCCAAGAATATTTAATTTGGGCTTTGAAATTGAATATATGCAAAGAAATTATTCAGTAATGGCAGGTTGGGGAAGTGAAGGAGATCCAGGTAATGCTAATTATACGATTAACTCTGATTATATTACTTTTCAGTTTCAACCACAGTTTACTTTTGGAACAAAGCTTAAATTTTTTGTTTATCCGGGAATTTACTTTGGAACTTTAATTAATTCATCATTTACTGGAACATTGCACCAATCTAAAAAAACTGAAATTTTAAATAGTAGTGCAAAAGGATATATTCCCGATATTGAATTTGGAACTCTTGCCGGTTTTGGGTTGGATATCCCTATTTATAAATATCTCAATCTTACGGTTGAAAATAGTTATAGTTGTAGTCTTTTGCCTAAAATAAATGCAAATTGGGGTAATAGTACATTTAGATTTTTTCATATAAGGTTTGAAGTTGGAATCTCATATGTAATTATGAATAAAAATAAATCCAAAAAATAAACGCCATTAAAACAGGTGTTTATTAAGAATCGTTGTAGTGCATTTCAAAAGAATACCAATGATTTTGATGTTTGAATAAAATATGAATCAATAAAAAATGAAAAAAATGAAAGCAAAATTTATCTTTCTTTTTGCGACTTCCTTATTGTTTATCGCATGTAATAAAGAGAATAAAAATAATCCTGAAAAAAATATTAATGTAGGAGGGGTCTATCTGCCGTATACTGATTTAGTTCGAAGTCCAACAAACTCTACTATTAATATCAGTGATAGTATTTGTCAATTCAATAGAATCGAGGCGATTTATTATTCCTACAAACCGACTACCAATCAGAATGTCTTTATAATGACTTTTATTGATACATTGAGTAGTAAGGGAAAAGCTGTAGAACTTGACATATTCACCAAACACATGAATCCAGGGGATTTTTTTCAAAAAAGTTCGTTAACTATTGATTCTATTATGATAGGCAACACTAACATAATGATAGGCAACGCCAGCGTGCGTGATAATTTCTTTAATGCAAATGCTATATTAACGTGGGATACAGCCTACTTTGAAAACTTTTCGTTCAAAGGGAAAGGACATTTTGAAATTATTGACACTTTACATAGTACTATTGAACCTCCAAAATTTTATCCTAATCAAAAAATTAATTTTGAATTTAAATAGAAAAAAGCTCTGCAAACAAGAAACCCATCACTATAAGGCTTATTCTAGCAGCTTTTTAGAGGTAAGGAAAAAGCAAGCAAAAAGCCAGCGCACTTTTATTAAACTCGAGATTCCTCAAAGCGGCCTTTTTTTAATTATGAACTATGAGTTTGAATTATGATTTATGAATTATTTGAAGATTGTTGATTTCTCAATGTTTTGAGAATAGATCCAATGATTTTTAAGATTTCCTTGCAATCGGAGATTGGTTGATTAATAATGTTTTTTCAATTATTTTTGGCTCTTTGTCACTTTGAGTGGGTAACATAATGAGGATTGATTTTAGAAAAGTCGAGTTGACCGGTAAGCAAATAGATGATTGCTTTAATGGTGTCATATCTTCGATAACCACGGGTCTTCGCTTTAGCAGCCTGGAAAATTGAGTTGAATCCTTCCAGTATTCCGTTACTGATTTTGTAACCAAACTAATTGACAATACCATCCCAATGACGTTGAAAGGTGTAAGCAGCTTCCTTAATCACATTGGACACATGAAACCTGTCAAATAAAATGGCAGCATTGGAAAGGTTGTCTTCAACATCTTTGATAAACGCTGGGGACATGTCGTAAGAAACCTGCTCTATGTTCCCGGGTTGGCCTCCATGGCCAACAAGATCACTCACGAAATCCAGAATAACCTTATGATCCTTATCTTCGGTAACATAAATGGTCCTTTTTTTTACAATATCAACGAATAGCGAAACATAGACATGATGTTTACGAACAGAAGTTTCATCAAGCCCAACTAACTTGACCCCGGAATAATCTTCTTCTGCCTGGGCTTCGTTTGTGTCAGCCTTGATCATCTTCAACAACTTGTTGTCATAAACATCAAATAGCTGATAAATATTATGAACCGGCATTACTTTTACCAACTCAAAAATCAAAGCTTTAAAGAACAATGTGAACCCCGAGCAAAGATTGGCTTGTAAGCCATTTATAGGAAGTATGTCGTTGTATAAATAAGATTTTTATTTACATTTGATTCTCATATTCATAGGTTATGCAGATCCAGCTAAATTGCTTTCGACAGTCTCAATTGTTCTTGTGGATTGTTCTTCCTGCGATGGCATTGAGTCAGATGGTACCTGAACCCGCTCCGTTAAATCCCGATTTTATCCGTTTCAGGCAGGAGGCGGATGTTAACAAAGATTTCACTACTTCCACTGAAGGCTATAAAACCGGTGTGATCCCTGCACCAAAGAAACTCTGGTTTCCGGAACAAACTTCTGGAAAGCTCAAACAGGAAACCGAGCTGCCTTCTATTTATGACCTGCGGATATTGGGTAAGGTCACCAGCGTGAAGAACCAGGACGGTTGCAGCACCTGTTGGGCGTTTGGGTCATGCGGTTCAATTGAATCAGACTGGAAAGTTCTTGGGCTTCCTGACAATGATCTGTCGGAGAACAACATGAAAAATTGTCATCATTTTGATTTTGACCCCTGCTCAGGTGGCGGTCAAAGCTGGATGGTAATTTCTTATTTTTCAAGGCTAGCCGGGCCGGTGCCGGAAACAAGTGATCCTTATGTAGGAGCAACACAATCTTGTACCACCGGGATTACGCCAGTTGCCTATCCGATAAATGCCAGGTTATTGCCTAATAATCAGGCACTTTTGAAACAGACTATCATGGACTATGGCGCTATCTATACCGTGATGTATTGGATATCGTCCTGTTACAATTCTTCCTATTACACCTATTATTACAGTGGGAGCCATGTACAGAATCATGGAATCTGTATTGTGGGGTGGGATGATACTAAAGTGACTGCAGGCGGTACAGGCGCATGGATTATAAAAAACAGCTGGGGAACTTCATGGGGGGAATCCGGCTACTTCTACGTTTCATACAATGATGCAAAGATAAATGCCGAAGTATGCTATTATCCTTCAAAAGTGACGACGAACAGCACCTCCAGAATGTATATGTATGATGATTTCGGCGAGTATGCAGATATCGGGTATGGAGCTCATGTCGGGTACGGACTGGTAAAATTTACAACAACCAATTCAAACCCAATCACAAGGGTGAGTACCTGGATAGCATCAGGAAATGGTACCTTATCGAATGGTTCGGTTGATATTGAAATTTATGATGATTTTAATGGTACAACCCTGAGTAACCTGCTCATTTCCATGAGTGGATTAGCGGCGCCTTATCCCGGATTCTATACTTTCGATTTGCCAACCCCACTGTCGCTCGGAAACAATAATGATTTCTATATCAAGGTGAAGTACACTACCCCGGATTATAATTATCCTATACCCGTTGAGGAGAAAGTGTCCGGGTATTCAAGTAATGCAATAATTGAGACGGGTGTGTGTTGGATAAGTTACGATGGCACTTCATGGACTGCCATCGGTACCGGGACATCGTACCTATGGGATCTTTGCATCCAGGCTTATTCGGCTGTCGAACCTTTGCCGCCGGTGACAACTGCCGGGAACATTTCAGCTTATCCGGGATCTTCCGTTTCGATTCCTCTTACTGTAGAAAACTTCACTAGTATAACCTCCCTGAAATTGTTACTTGAATTTGATCCTACGAAAATGACCTATTCATCCTCCGGCAATCTGAATCCGGATCTTACAGGGTTGACCGTTGAAGAATCTGTTGTTTCTGAATCATTGCACCAGCTGATTGTACGTTGGACAGGCAACACAGCCGTGACGCTTACAGCAGGAGGAAAACTTTTTGATTTAAATTTCAATTATATCTCAGGGAACGGAACACTTTCATTCAACAATCTTTCGAACCAGGGGAAGGATTGTTCCTATTCCGATGCTTTAAGAAGTCCGATATACGATTATCCCACAGCTTCTTATTATCATAATTCCCAGGTCTCATCCTATCCTACCCTTTCCGGTCAGTCAGATCTCTGTCAGGGTGCTGCAGGGATTGTTTACGAAACAGAAGCAGGGATGTCGGGTTATACCTGGAATGTTTCTTCCGGGGGGATGATAACTGCTGGGGGGAACTCATCAAGCAACTCAGTGACCGTGACCTGGCATAATGCAGGTCCTCAGACCGTCTCTGTCAATTATACCAACCTGAATGGGGTCACAGCTCCTGTTCCCACAGTAAAAAATATAATCGTAAACCCGGCAACGGCAAAATGGACAGGGACTGCATCTTCCGACTGGAACCAGGGCGCTAACTGGGATGCCACTTTTCCTCCGGGTGCCTGCACGGACGTCACGGTCCCGGCCTCCACACCGAAGGGGATTATCATTACGGGGTCCGCCATATGCCATGACCTTATTATCGAATCCGGGGCCAATCTGCTGGGCAATGCAAACCTTACAGTCAATGGAATATCCACCATAAAGAGAGAGATCACCGGAAGCACGAATTTAAATAATTACAAATATCATCTTGTTTCGATTCCACTTGTGGCTTCGACAAATCCGACCACAAATCTTTTTTTGGATAGTTACTTATATGAATACGATGTTGCAGGTAACTCCTGGACTTCATTAGGAACCTCGACTACAACACCATTAGATGTAACCAAAGGGTATATGATCTATTATCCCGGTGCGTCGAAAACTTATGAGTTCACAGGACCACTCAACTTTGGCGCCTTTAATCCGACCGTAATAAATGCTGGTTCTGGCTTCAACCTGGTACCCAATCCATATCCTTCTGCGGTAGATTGGGATGCGGCATCAGGCTGGACAAAAACTAATATCGCTAATTCGATCTGGATTTGGCCTTCAGGCGGATCCAATTATACCTCTTATATCAATGGAGTTGGTACGAATGGGGGGACACAATATATTCCTTCCTGCCAGGCATTTTTCGTTCAAGCTACGGGTAACAGCCCGGTGTTGACAATGACAGATGAAGTGAGGGTCCATAACAACCAGCCTTTCTGGAAGGATGCAAATTCAATTTCAAACCTTCTCAGGATAAAAGTTGACGCCAATTCTTGCTCAGATGAAGCCATAGTAAGATTTGAAGAAGGATCGACGGTAAATTTTGACCCAAACTTCGATGCATTCAAAATGATGGGATTGACCAATGCTCCCCAGCTTTACACCATGTCTCAGGATGAGAAACAGTTATCCATTAATAGCTTACCTGTAACTATTTCCAGCGCTGAAGTTAAATTGGAGTTTAGTCTTGGGGTGAATGCAGATGCTGTTTTCACTATTACCGGAACAGAATCCTTCAATCCCAACACAAGGATTTTCCTTGATGACCTGCTTAAAGGAACCACTACCAACCTGAAGCAGCAAAACAGTTATACATTCCAGCATAATACCGGCAATAATCCTTATCGTTTTAAATTACGGTTTAACGGTGTTACTGGTATTGCTGAAACACCTTCTGAAACCCAAAGCATGTGGATATATAATGATAAACTATATATAAATGCTCCGCAACTTACAGGGAAGGATGTTCACATTGAAATATTCAACATGATTGGACAACAATTATTTAACCAAACTGTAGTTCTGAATGAGATTACAGTTGTAAAACCCGGAATACAAGGAATGGTAATCGTACGCTTGACTTCTGACGCAAAAGTGATTACATTAAAAGGATTCTTTAATTAAAATAAGTCTTATAGACATGAAAAAGAAAATTATTTTACTTATTGCATTGTTTTCTCTTGGAATATTCACCCTAATTGCCCAGGCCCCAACACCACCCCCCAGTGATCCAAGCCAAGGTGGAAACGGCCCCATAGGTGGAAATAATCCAACAGGTGCACCCATTGATGGTGGATTAGGGATTCTGCTTGTCCTCGGGGCAGGTTACGCTGCAAGAAGGATCTTTGATGCACGCAAAGGATCTGAGGAATAGTTTAATATCTCATCTTTAAATATTGAATCAGCTCGTTTTGTCCTTTATGGATAAACTACAGCCATAGCCAGGGTCAGATCTATTATAATTTAATGAAATGAAAATTTATTTTGTATAAATACGTCCATAAAAAGGTTAAGAGAACACGGCCAAAAAATTCTTTCTCAAATCCGACAGAAGGACCATTATCTAAGAAGGCGATTTATGAATTGTTTTTGCTTTCTACTTTTATTTTTATACTATCAGCATTGCTGGTTCAGTTCTTAATGAACTTCCAGACCGCTATTTTACTCAGACATTACTCTATATCTTTTACTTACAGTTTATTTTCTATTAATTTTTCTTCTTTCAGCACAGCAAAATGGACACTCTTTAGAATCTACATAGTTTTTGGACTTAGCTCGTTGGAATTCTTTATTGCTGGAATCATGCTTCTTTTTATAAAGGTGAAAAACTGGAAGGTCAAACTTATACTGACATGGCTTGCGTTTTTAATGATCCATGTTTTACCTCTTGGATTGCTTTCTGGTATCTTCATTTATGATGGATTCGGAATTGCCTATATCTGGTTGTTCCAAAGTATCATGGTTAGGATCCTGATTTCATTAACTGCTTTGCTGATCACAATATTTTTCCGCCAATTTTGGATTTACAGATTCTTAAAAACGGTTTACAGCAGGAAATATTTAGATAATGACTTCTACAGAACAAAATATATTAAATATTGCTTTATCTTACCCTGGTTCGCAGGTGTAATTATCCTTTCTGCTTTCGCATTACCTCATCATACCTGGAACTGGCTTGTTTTTATATTTGGGCTTGCTTGTGTAATACTTCCGATTTTCAAGAAAAAGGTGCCATTTCACAAGATTCTAATTTATAAATCCGACAAGAAAATTTTGCCCTTAAGGTATCCTCTTATATATTTCATTACAATAATAGGTGTGATATGGTTAGGATCTTTGATAAAAATTTACTTTTAACACCATTTGGTAAGGAACTTAAAATTAGAACGGACTTTGTTGTTCTCTGAAGATAAAGTTACTTCAGGCTATAAAAATGAAACTCTTCAGTCTATTCATCCATCCTCTTAAGAATCTGATCTGGTCTGTATAATTCTTTACCAAATCTTCAATGAAGGTCTTTCTGGCTTGGACGATGGATGAATGGAGATCGTGTGGCCCAGACCCAGTCGACGAGGATTTTGGCTAAGGATTGGTTGACAATTTCATTGGCACGCCAGCGATCCCAGTAAAATTTTTTGATTCCTTTAATACTTTAAGCCAATAATAGGATTCACGAGCTTCCTTATAAGCAATTGTAAACCGGAAATAAAAATCCTTTTTGGTCTGACATCCGATTCCTTCTTCCACATTTGCGTCAACAGAGGTTCCAGATCTTAATAATTGTTTGGAAATAATAAAATCCTTCTGCTTTTCTCTGAGATATTTGCAAATCCCGACTAAAAGAACTGAAAAACTAAAACATTTCTGCTGAATGACATTTTTTCCTTCATATTTTTTCTCCCTTAATCAGTAAACCATTAAAAGGTAATTCATAATTAACTTTGGTTTAGTCATTTCTAAGGAATATGGGGAACAAGCCGTTTTTCGGAGTACCTTTGCAGCCAATTTCAAAAAACAAGTCTTTATACTCCTTGCGTGCAGAATATCAGAAATATCGCCATCATTGCGCATGTTGACCATGGGAAAACAACATTGGTTGACCGGATCCTTCACCAGGTAAAATTATTTCGCGAGAACCAGGTCGTGGTTGACCTTGTACTCGACTCCACCGATCTTGAACGCGAAAGAGGGATAACGATCCTTTCAAAGAATGTTTCGGTAAGATACAAGGGAATTAAGATCAACATCATTGATACGCCTGGCCACTCCGATTTCGGAGGGGAGGTAGAACGGGTACTCAACATGGCCGATGGTGTTTTGCTGGTGGTAGATGCTTTTGAAGGGCCGATGCCGCAAACCCGTTTTGTGCTTCAGAAAGCCCTCGAACTCGGGAAGAAACCTATCGTTGTCATTAATAAAGTAGATAAACCCAATTGTTCGCCGGATGAGGTCAATGAAGCTGTGTTCGAATTAATGTTCAGTCTCGATGCCAATGAAGACCAGCTAAACTTCCCTACCGTATATGGCTCATCGAAGCAGGGATGGATGTCGGCCGACTGGAAGCAACCAACAACAGATGTCACCTATCTCCTCGATACCATTATTGAATACATACCTGCCCCGTCGAGTGAACCGGGTACCCTTCAGTTGCAGATTAGTTCACTGGATTATTCATCCTATGTCGGACGCATTGCAGTTGGCCGTATATCGCGCGGATCAATCCGTGCGGGTATGCAGGTTTCGCTTGTAAAGAATG